>CAZPXU010000018.1:0-10677 GCA_964590055.1 uncultured Candidatus Saccharibacteria bacterium
GAACGCCTCGGGAAAAGATTTTGGGGAGATGGATTTCATGCTTTCGAACGAGGCCATCTCGGTTTGGTGGACGCAGTATCCGGATTTAGTTCCCGTGCTCACGGGCTGGGTCGCGGGGCCGAGAGCGCAAAAATTCGCCTGGAGTTCCGAAGAGGAGATTATTGACGCCGGGCTCGGGTCGCTCGCGAATATTTTTAAAGTCGGGAAGGAGCGCGTCAAAAAGGAATTGGTTTTTGCCAAAGTCGCCAACTGGCCCGCCGACCCCTGGGCAAAGGGGGCGTATTCCTACTGGACTCTGGAGGCGGACGCGGCCCAGCAAGAACTCTTAAAACCGAGCGGCAATCGACTTTTCTTCGCGGGCGAGGCATTATGCGAAGGCAAGGACACCGCCACCGTAGAAGGGGCTTTGGGAAGCGGCCTTGCCGCGGGGCGAGCCGTCATGAACGCTATTCCCAGCTAGTTTGGCTGGGGTTTGATACAATATAAGGAGGTCGAAGCATTAATTTTCAATAAGCTTTGGAACCGATGAAAGCACTGCATATTGTAGCCTTCATCCTCCTCGTGGCGGGCGGGCTCAACTGGCTTTTAGACGCCTTTGACTACAACGTGGTGGACCTGATTCTCGGAGCCGGGTCGGGAGCCGCGCGGACGGTTTACGTCCTGGTGGGGCTTGCCGCCATCTGGGAGGTCGCGACCCACAAGAAAAACTGCCGGGCCTGCGGCGGCGGGATGATGTAAAGAGAGTTCTCTTTGGAAAACACCCCCGCCGGCGGGGGTGTTTTCATCATTACAGGGAGTTGATTTTTAAACCGCTTCGCGCTATCATTAAGGCGCGATGAGGACGAGAAACTTGGAACTGGAACAGAATCAAACCGCAACGTCTTTGGCGGTTTTTATGGAATCGTACAACAAAAATCTTCCCCTGGGGTTCCCGCAGGCCTCGGTCAAAACCCTGAAGAAATTTCAAATCCTGCATCCCGCGCTTTTCCCAGCCTCCGCCCCGGGCGCGACAAACGGTGAGGAGTGGTCCATAATCAAGCACCGCAAAAAGCTCATGGACTGGCTCTCGTCCTATTGCGAAAGCGCGTAAACTCACTCAATCTAAACTCGTGCAGCTCAAAGTTTTATCTTGGAACATCTGGGGCGGGCAATATCTCCCGCAAGTCATTGATTTTCTGAAAGAATCGAATGCGGACATCATAGGGCTCCAGGAAGTATCGCAGGATCCCGGTGGCGCGAACAACGTGGCGGAGGTCATCGGCAAACAATTGGGCTACCGCTGGGTTTACGGCGCGGTAAAACGGCTGAAAGCGTCGGAGGTCGGCTGGAAAAGCGAGAAAACCGTAGAATGGGGCAACGCGATATTGAGCAAGTATGAGATAACTGAAAACAAAAACCATCCTCTATCCGAAACACACAAACGATTTGCCCTCGAAGCTGTGATTAAAGTAAATACAAAAGCTCTCCATGTATTCAGCACTCATCTTGTTCATATCCACCAAAAACCTCCGGAAACGCAGGAAAAATTAGAAACACACGAAACGCAAGCCGCAAATCTTATAAAACTTCTCCCGAAAGAAAATACCGTCGTGATGGGAGACTTCAACGCCGCGCCCGAGAGCGCGGCGATACGAAAAATGCGCGAAGCGCTGTTGGATACCGACCCCGCTTCAACTCCCACTTGGAGCGTTTATCCGGAAGGGTGTCCCATATGCAACCCCCGGGTCATTGATACCAAGCTGGACTATATTTTCACGAGCAAAGACCTGAAAACAAGCTCGTTTACAGTCGGGAGCTCCAAAGGCTCCGACCATCTGCCCATTTCGGTTTTTGCAGAACTATAAGCCCGTTCTGATTGACTAATTTTCTTCGTTATCATATACTGGACTTTACGTTGGCCGGGACGGCCAATTTTTAATTATGGAGATAAGAAACATAGCTATAATCGCCCACGTGGATCACGGCAAGACCACTCTTACCGATGCCTTGATGCGCCAGACCGGCGCCATCGGCGAGGGGATTTCGATGGATTCCAACGCGCTCGAACAGGAGCGCGGGATTACCATTTATTCCAAAAACGCCTCGATAAATTATAAAAATACAAAAATTAACATTGTGGATACTCCCGGGCACGCCGATTTCGGCTCGGAGGTGGAACGGGTCTTGCGTTCAATCGATTCGGTTTTGCTCGTGGTGGACGCCCAGGAAGGCCCGATGCCCCAGACGCGTTTTGTTTTGAAAAAATCCCTGGAGCTCGGCTTGAGGCCGCTTGTGGTCATAAACAAAATAGACAAATCCGCCGCCGACCCCGCGCGCTCGGAGGAAGAGATACTGGAGCTTTTTTTGGAACTCGGCGCCTCGGAAGAACAGGCGAATTTTCCCGTCATCTACGCCAACGGACGGGCGGGGATCGCGAAACTGAAGCTCGCGGACGAGTCGCAAGACCTGACGCCGCTTCTGGACGCGATTTTGCGGCATATCCCCTCGGCTTCCTCCGAAGAACTTTCGGCCCGTTCCCTCCGCTTTCAGCCGTTTAATCTCGGATACGACAATTTCCTGGGACGGCTCGCTTTGGGGAGAGTGCACGACGGCGTTTTGAAACAAAACTCGAACGTGTTTATAAAAAAGCCCGACGGCCAAACGCGTCAGGGTAAGCTCACTAAAATTTTTACGTTCAAGGGCCCGGGGCGGGTGGAAGCCGACGAGGCCGTCGCGGGAGATTTGGTCCTTACGGCCGGCCTTCCCGATATTTTCATAGGGGAGACCATTTGTACGGATGAAAATGCCGAACCCCTGCCCGCGATCGCGATTGACGAGCCGACCATCGCCCTCGATTTTCTGACAAACGATTCCCCGTTTGCCGGACGCGAAGGAAAATTCGTAACCTCGCGGCAAATCCGGGAATATCTGGAGCGGGAGCTGGAAGTGAACGTGGGGCTGAAAGTTGATTTCGCCTCCCCGGACCGCTTTCGCGTCCTGGGGCGCGGCGAATTTCATATCGCGATTTTGCTTGAGAACATGCGCCGAAGCGGCTACGAGCTCCGGGTCTCCCAACCCCAGGTGATTTTCCGCGAGGAAACCGGCGGCCAGGTCCTGGAACCATTTGAAGAAGTGGTTATCGACACCCCCGGCGAATTCCAGGGAGTCGTAATCGAGCGCCTGGGTTCTCGCGGATTCGTCCTGAACGGCGTTTCGCAAAAAGACGGCAACGTGCGCCTGGTGCTGGAAGGCCCCACCCGCGGCCTTTTGGGCTACCGGAGCCAGTTCATCATAGACACGAAAGGCGAGGGAATTTTGTCTTCGCGCGTCTCGGGTTTCAAGCCCCATGCGGGGGAGATAAAAAAACGCGCGGTCGGCTCCATGATTTCCATGGCTTGGGGCAAAGCGCTCGGATATTCTCTCTGGGGGCTGCAGGAGCGCGGCACCCTCTATATCGGCCCGGGCACCCAGGTTTATAATGGAATGGTAATCGGCAACACCTCCAAAAGCGAGGAAATGTACGTAAATCCCACCAAGGGAAAACAGCTCACGAACACGCGTTCTAAATTATCCGACGAGGCGATAAATTTAGCCCCGCCGTACGAGCTTACCATCGAGCGCGCTCTGGAAGTGATGTCCCAGGACGAATATCTGGAGATAACTCCAGCGAGCGTGCGTCTTTGCAAGCAAAAACATGCCCCCTGACCACAAAGAAAAATCCGGCGCGACTTTTTACGGGCTCGGCATCGCGCCCTCGCTTTTGGAAATTCTGGGGCGTTCTCACTTCAAAACCCCGACCCCGATTCAGGCGCGGGCGATTCCCGCCGCAATCGAGGGCAAAGACCTGGTGGGAATCGCGCAGACCGGAACCGGCAAGACTCTCGCTTTCGCCGTCCCCATGATTCAGCGCCTCTGGCAAGCCAAGGGGCAGGGACTTGTCGTTCTTCCGACGCGCGAGCTCGCGATTCAGGTGGACGAAGCTTTCCACAAAATCGGGCGCCCTTTGGGCCTTCGGACCGCGGTTTTAATCGGCGGGCTTTCCCTGGCCCCGCAGGTCTCGGCTCTGGCAAAAAATCCGCACGTTTTGATCGCGACCCCGGGGCGGCTTTTGGACCATCTGTGGCAGAAAAATTTGAAGCTCGGCGGGGTTTCCATCGTGGTTCTGGACGAGGCCGACCGCATGCTGGACATGGGTTTCTGGCCGCAGATTCAAAAAATTCTCCAGGCCCTTCCCAAAGAGCGCCAAACCATGCTTTTCTCGGCGACCATGCCGCCCGAGATAATGCGCCTGGCCTCCTCGCACATGAAGCTTCCCATCCGGGTGGAGATGGCTCCGGCCGGAAGCACGGTGGACGAGGTGACCCAGGAGCTTTTCGTCGTGAACCGGGAGCAGAAGCTGGGGCTTTTGAAAAAACTCCTTGAAATTTATCGCGGGCCGGCGCTCGTTTTCGCGAGAACGAAATACGGCGCGGCGAAAATCATGCGGCACCTCCGGGACCACGGGGTGCGAGCGGCCGAAATCCATTCCAACCGCTCGCTCGCGCAAAGGCGCGAAGCTTTGGAGGGGTTCAAGTCCGGAAAATACCGGGTGCTGGGCGCGACCGACATCGCTTCTCGGGGAATTGACGTTCTGGGGAGTCAACTCGTCTTGAATTTCGACCTGCCTTCCACTTCGGACGATTACGTTCACCGCATCGGGCGCACCGCCCGCGCGGGCGCGAGGGGGCACGCCATCACTTTCGCCCTGCCGCAAGAAGGCGAGGAGATACGCGCGATAGAGCGCCTGACCCGCAAAGTCCTGCCCATCTCAAAACTTCCGGATTTTCCCGGGGCGAGCGCCCCCGTGCGGATGGCCTCCCCCGCTCCCGCCCGTCCTTCCTATCCGCGGCGAAGAGCCGGGTACTCACGTTTCCGCCGCCGCTTTCGCTAGAGCAAAAAGCCCGTTTTTTGTATAATGTTTATATCCTAGTTTATGACGCGAAAGAGCTCGACAGTAAGCATAATCGTTTTGGCGCTCGCCGCGATTTTATATTTTGCTTTTGACTACCGTTCAAAAACCGGCGAAATGCCAAGCGCTCCGGGCGAGATTATATCCCAACCAAACGTAAAAACCATGGAAACGTCGGAACTTAAAATCGAAACGCTCCGGCCGGGAACGGGAGAAGGCGCGAAAAACGGCGATACGGTGAGCGTGCATTACGTCGGGACCCTCGCGGACGGGCGAAAATTTGATTCCAGCCGCGAGCGGGGAGAACCCTTTTCCTTCAAGCTCGGCTCGGGTCTTGTAATTCAGGGGTGGGAAAAAGGAATTTTAGGGATGAAAACGGGGGAGACGAGGCGCCTTACCGTCCCTCCGGAGCTCGGCTACGGAGCAAGAGGCGCGGCTGGCGGCTCCATCCCTCCGAACGCCACGCTGATTTTCGAAGTGGAGATGCTGAAGATAAATTAAAAAACCAGAGGCTCGGAAAAAATCCTCTGGTCTTCTTGCGAGAAAAGGGGGCTCGGTACTTTGGGTTTCGTCGGTGACCCTAGCTATAGACGGAGATGGGCCCTGCCCGTTCGGTGTCCCGCCGCGAGGCCTGGCGCCGTAAGATCGATATTGAACCTGGCTGCCATGGTCGGCTGATGGGTGCTTCCCTTAAAGCCGATGTGTCGGTCCGCGTCTTTGGGAACTCCCTGGGCCGTCATTGTAGGCCGAGTGTAAGCGTCCTGCGCGTGCGTCCAGGCTCCTACCGTGTCGATCGTTGGAGTCGGCGCCATCGCGATTACAGCCTGTTGCTGGTCAGCCTGCGTTCCCCTGATCACGGTGGGGAAAAAGGCCACAGCGGCGATCAGAATGAGCAAAGCAATCGGAAGCAAAAGAATCCTCCTGTGTCTCATGGACACCTCCTCTTCTTGTGAAATGAGCCCTCTACTTTCTTTTGATTGTTAAACACCTCCTTTTGTTTGTTATTGGGTTTTTCTCGCCCGAGCCCCCTTTTCTCCGGCGATACTCTGTCAATTTTTATATTACCACACAGAAAGCGCGAAAACAATACCCTGTGTATAATTAAAGCATGAAGCGTCATGTTTTAATCGGCGCCGGCGTCATGTTTCTCTTCGCGCTCGCGCTTTATCTGATGGGGCAGGTGCCGATATGCAAATGCGGCTACGTAAAACTCTGGCACGGCGTCACGGCGAGCTCCGAGAACTCCCAGCATCTCTCGGACTGGTATTCTTTCTCGCATATCATCCACGGGTTCGCGTTTTACTGGGTTTTGTGGCTTTTGAAGAAAAAGTGGCCGGTTCTGGAGCCCCTCGGACTTCGCCTGATCCTCGCGATTATTTTCGAAACTTCCTGGGAGCTTTTTGAAAACACCGATTTTATCATCAACCGCTACCGCGAAGTTACAATTTCGCTTGATTACTACGGCGACTCGGTCATCAATTCGGTTTTTGACGTTTTGTTCACGATTTTGGGATTTGGGTTGGCCCGGAAGATGCCGGTCTGGGCGACGATTTTTGCCGTTGTCGCGCTTGAAATTTTCGTCGGCTATTTCATCCGCGACAATCTGACCTTGAACATTGTCATGCTTCTCTATCCTTTGGATTTTGTCAGGACCTGGCAGATGGGGGGTTAGTGGGGTAAAATTCAGGCATCACGACGCATCATGTTCGAGCTTAGAAATAAAACGGCTTTGGTGACGGGAGCTCGGCGCGGAATGGGGAGAGCGCACGCTTTCGCTTTGGCGGGGCAGGGAGCGAAGGTCGCGGTTACGGATGTTTCTTTGGAAGAGTGCCGGCAGGTCGCCGAGGAGATAAAAGCGAAAGGCGGCGAGGCCATCGCCTTGAAACTCGACGTTTCCAAAAAAGAAGAAGTTGAGCGGGCTTTTGACGAAGTTGTGAAAGCCTTCGGGCGCCTGGACATTCTCGTGAATAATGCCGGAATTTTTGCGCCCAAGCCCGCGCTTGAACTTACGGAAGAAGACTGGGACAAAACGCTTGATATAAATCTTAAAGGAGAGTTTTTGTGCGCCCAAAGAGCGGCCGCCGAGATGGCCAAGAACAAATGGGGGCGGACGATCAACATCGCCTCCCTCTCCTCCGGGGAACGGGGCGGCAGCTTTCCAAGCGCGGCGCATTACACCGCATCCAAGGGAGGGGTCATCGGCCTTACGGAGACGCTCGCGATAGAATTCGCGCCTTTGGGCGTTAACGTGAACGCCATCGCGCCGGGAGCGATTGATACCCCGATGGTCGCGGCGGCCCAGATGCCGAAAGCGGCGCTCGACGCCATGCTTGCCGGAATTCCCCTCAAAAGAATCGGCCGGCCCGAAGAAGTTTCGGCTTTGGTGGTTTTTCTCGCCTCCGAGGAATCAAGCTACGTCACCGGCGCCACTTTCTCTGTGGACGGCGGCTGGCTCGCCGCATAAAAAACTCGAGGGTGTTGACTTTTGCCTTGCGCGGCAAAGCGGCGAAACCTAGAATGAAAGGAATTGTTTTTTTTAAACCCCGTTAAATCCTGATTTCAACCCAATCAACTCTTAGGAAAGGAGGTGCAAGATGGCACAACCAGCCACAGCTCTTCAGGAAGAAATCCGAAAAAAGCTTGAAAATTTGGAGGTCGTTTGTCTTGACACCTCCCTAGTGCGCCCTCTCAAGGGTCAGCCGCGGGAATATTTTAATTTGGATAAAATCAAGCGGCTCGCCGGCACCATTGAGACCATGACGCAAATCCAGCCGGCCATCGTCCGCGAAATTGATGACCCGGATGACCCGGGGCACAAATACGAACTCGGAGACGGCGAACGCAGATGGCGGGCTTGCCGCATAATCGCACGGAAACTCAAAGCCGTAATAGTTGACATGCCGGACGATGAGGAGTTTTACGAGCTTGCCGCCGTTTCCAATCTCGGCAGGGAAGATTACACGCATATGGAAGCCGCGCGCGCTCTCAAGCGCATCCAAGAGGCTAGAGAGCGGAAAAACGGGAAATGCACCGTGCAGGAATTGGCCGTAAGGTTTTCCAAATCTCCTTCCTGGGTCGTTCAGCATTTGGTTTTGTGTGACCTGGCTCCGGAGCTGGAAAGATTTCTGGACCCGGAACTGCCTAAAAAAGAACAGCTCAAGTTCTCCATCGCCAAGGCGTTGGTCGTCCTGCCGCTTGAGGAGCAAGTTCAAAACTGGAAATATATCCGAGAGCAGAAACTCCGTTTTTTCCCGGCATTGCAGTACATCCGCAAAAGGGCGGCGGAGCTTGGGATAGCGCCTAAGCGCAAGCGCAACCCGCGTTCAGACTACAGGGTGATGTTAAGTTTTCTCTCGCAAACTACGGGGAAAGGGGCCGCCTTGGCAGTTATACCCCCGGAGCGTTTTAGACAAATGCTCGCGCCCAGAACGCCCGGAGAGATGATAAAGCTTAAGGAGATTTTTAACGGATGCGCCGACGTCATGAATGCCGTAAGCGCCCGCATCATTGAAACTCAACCAAAGCGGTGAGACAGCCCAGCCCCGCGAGAGCTTAACTCAAGCGGGGCTGATTTTTTTATTAAAGTCCCAACGGTTCTGTCCAAAAAAAAGCCACCCCTCGAGGCGGCCTTTTTGTTGCGGGCGGCTTTGGATTGGGTAGCCGCCGAAGACTTTTCTATGGCGCCGATTGATTCGCCGATTTTTTTGCCACCACCCGACCGGTATCCGTGAACCTAAGGATAAATCCTTCCATTTTGGTGTGGCCGTCCGGCATCCCCTCGAGCGAATACTCGTTGGGCCTGCCAGGTACCTGGTACTGGCAACGCGCCCGCCTAAAGACCAAACCGTCTTTCGTCTCGACCGGCGGCTGCAGGTCGTACCACGCGCCGTTTTCCAAATGTCTCACGGGTGCCGTTTTTTTCTTTTCCCAGAAAGAAATTAATGTTCCCATGGAAATCCTCCCTTCCGTTGTTGCTACCTTATTAGCATATTTAATGCTTTCCGTCAAATACCGGATTGAACCCCCGCCGGTTTTGCTGTAAAATTTAGGTCGCTTGCAAGCAATTATAATAATGTTATAATGACCATATGACCCAGAAAGTATTACGAGTGGGATCTTCCGCCGCCGTTACCATCCCTAAAAAATCCCTGGAAGAGCTCGGCCTCAAACCGGGCGATGAAGTCATTGTGGAACTGGACAGGAAAAGCCGAAAGGTTTCAATCCGTCCCTCACAAACAATGACCAAGCGCCAGGAGCGGATTGCCGAGCTGACTTTGAGCTTCATAAACCGTTATCGCAAAGACCTCGAAGCCCTCGCAAAAAAATAACCAGTGAATTATCTCTCCAAAGAAGATATTCTCCAGATTCATTCTATGGCCATTGACGAAACCGGAGGACTGCACGGCGTTCGGAACCACGCCGCGATTTTAAGTTTGGAAAACGCTCCAAAACAGAAGGTTTTCGGAAAAGAACTATACCCAACCATTTTTCTGAAGGCGGCCGTATACGCGCGCGATATCATAATGAATCATCCTTTCCTAGACGGTAATAAAAGGACGGGCATGGTCGCGGCTTCCGTATTTCTGGAAGACAACGGCTATGCAGTAGTCTCCAAAGAAGGGGAAATTGAAAAGTTTGCGCTGAAAATAATTAAGGATAGGCTTTCTGTCGAAGCCATCGCCGTTTGGTTGAAAAAACACTCCAAGCGTGAGCATTGAATCCCTTCCGGTTTCGCGGTAGAGTGTAAAAAACCAAGGAGAGGAGGGTTCCCCATGCACAGTCCTAACTATGGGCACTTGAGCCCAAACCAGATTGAGGCAAAGGAAAGAGAACGCCGGTTGCTTACAACTCGGGTTGTGAGCCTCCGCAAGCGGGTTCGGCGCAAGGCGGAAAAGCGATATCCCGGACGGCCGATGGGGTGGCTTTATGGCACCTTGTACTTTTTAGATACACAACTAGAAGTAGATGGAGCACCCCGCCTTCCTAAAACCGGTGGCAGTGAACCGCCTGAAGGTTTTCCTTTTGGTGGCGTCAGGACGGGAAGAAAAATGTGGCCTCATGGTTTTAGTCATCGTTCTCCCCAGAACGCCAGGAGAGAGCAAGACCGGTGGTAGAACAAAATACGGTTCCTTTTTGGGTTTGATTGGCGGCCCTGCGGATACGCATTCCCGCGGGGCCTTTTTTATTGCAAATCTCATCCGAATTTGAAAAATTTCCGGCACAGAAGTAAAATTCGGGGGATGGAAACGGAACTTGAGGCAAAATTTCTTGATATAGACCCAAAGTCTTTGCGCAAAAAGCTGAAAGAAATCGGCGCAAAATTGGCGCATCCGGAGCGGCTGATGAAGCGGAAAGTTTTTGATTTTCCGGATGAGCGGCTCGAAAAAGAAGGAGGATGGGTCCGGGTTCGCGATGAAGGCGACAAAATCACTTTGAGCTACAAGCGTCTGGTTGACCGAACGCTCCACGGCACGAAAGAAATCACAGTGGAGGTAAGCGATTTTGAAAAAACCTGCAATATCCTGATTGCTGCGGGTTTACAGGCAGACGCCTATCAGGAAACCAAACGCGAAAAATGGGAACTGAAGGGCTCCGAGATAACCATTGATACCTGGCCCTGGATACCGACTTTTGTGGAAATAGAAGCGGGTTCGGAGGACAAATTAAAAGAAGTTGTGAAAAAAATTGGTTTGGATTGGTCAAAAGCGATGCACGGCAGCGTTGAGACCGCTTATCAAAAATATTTTGAC
>CAZPXU010000019.1:0-10668 GCA_964590055.1 uncultured Candidatus Saccharibacteria bacterium
GAGGCATCGAAGCATGTGTCGCGTGCCCGCGGTCTTTTTCTTTTCATTTTCGGGGCGGGCCAGAAACTCCACAACTCCGAAGAAAAAGACCACGGTTGCGGCGGCAAAGAGGACGACTTCTATCGGCTGGATCAGCTCGGACGCAAATACCCCGATTACTTCCTGGGCGGTTTTTGCGTAGGCGATCATGCGCCTTTAAATGTTGCCGACGCGCCGCGGGATGTCTTGCCCGCCGACTCCGAAGGTGTTGCTCAAAACGCGCACGATGCCCCAGATCGCGACCATGATGAAAAGTCCGACGAGGCCGTAAACAATCAGATACCTCCCGTATTTCTGTTTTTCTTCATCCGGTCCGGCCGTGAGATAGGTAATTACTCCCCACAGAAAGACGATGGTTCCAACCAGGAGCAAAATCGGTATTACCTGCTGCAGGATCGTGTCGGTTCTGGTTAGAACCGTCTCCGCCGTCTGAGCCAATGCCGCCATAGGCAGAAGGGAGGTTGCTAAGTAGGGCAGGGCTTTTTTGTAAATCTTCATGAAGACTGCGATAAATTGGTAATTTTATGACCTTTGTTATTAATAATTTTTGGTACCTCGCTTCCCCGCATTATAGCACAAAGCTTTCCCGGGCAACAGGGGACAACGAAAACTAAATTCTGCTCATGTCCCAATGGGTAGATTCCCGCGCGAATTCCGTGCCGTCCAGCGCCCTATAGAGTCTGGCGTTGTCCGAGGAGCGGGTGCCTATGAATTGATAGTGGGCTTCAATGTAGCCGTCCAACTGGGCGTTTCGGACAAGATCGGTCTTGCATCCGTTGGCATGGGTGCAGGAGCCCAGATCACTATGTCCGATTTCGGTTCCGCCCCCGACCGTCACCGCGCAATTGCATTCCCCCTTGAGGGAGATGACCCGATTTATGGTGCTCTCCCGTATCCCCTCCAGCGAGGTGCAGGAAGAATTGTTTCTGTCCGAGCAGTTGCCGGTCGAGACCACCTGAATTCCGGCCGATTGCAGACGGCTCGTCGCTTCTTGGTGGTTTAAGGCCCCGGGAGGAAGGCCGCCGGGAGGGGGCGGGGGCGGAGGAGGAGGCGGGAGGCCGGAAGGGACTCTTGCCAGCTCATCAAACTGCTGGCAGATTGAGTAATCGGTCCATCTGCCGGGGCTGAAAGGAATTCTGAAACCCAGGGTGTCCAGGATGGTATTTACGATCACCCAGGCGCCAAAGGCCAGAAGCATTCCGATGACGGCATAGTTTAAGGCGCTTTTGGCCTGCGTGCGCAGTTTTTCCGAGCTGCCGGAGATTAAAAACATGATCCCGCTCGCGGACACGGCGACGACCGTAAGCGGAAGGGCAATGTAGAACAGGAAAAAATTTATGAGCTGGCGCGTTCCTTCGTACAAGTGGCAGATGTTGCAGTCCGGCCCGGTCCCCGTCCCGCAGGGCACGATGGGGGCTTGGGCGAGCGCGGCGGAAGAATTGAAAATAAAAACCGCGGCCAGGACGGCCGTCAACAACAACGCCAGCCCCGCCGCTTTAAAGGCCGCGGTAGATCGTTTCAAGTTGAAGTTTTGCATCGCGGACGGCATCAAGGGGTTCTTTCCTGCCGCTATACACGGATTTTACCATGTTTGCGAAAATTTCCGTAATTTTGGACGCGTCGGCTTCAAGGAAAGAGCGCGACTTTACCGCTTCGCGCCAGAGCGCTTGGGCAATCGGGTTCGGGTTTTGTTCGGCGAGAAGGTCGCGCCTCGCGGGGGGCAGGGCGAGATTTTCCGAGATCTTGCCGAGCTTGGGCTTCGATGCCAAAAATTGCGCGACGCGCCAGGCGGAGGCGGGGGTTTGGGCTTGGCGCGAAATCCCCACTCCGATGGTTTTCCCGTAGGTCAGGTTTAAAGCGCCGCCCCGGATTTGAGGCACGGGGGCGATGTCGAAGTTAAGATGGGGGTTGCCGGAGCGTATTTTTTCAAATTCGGAACCGAAGCCGAAATACATCGCCAGCCCCCCGGAGATGAAAGTTTGGGAATCGGGAGGCCGGGCTTTTGACCAGGAATAGGAGGACTTTTGGGGGTTTGAAAATTCCGCGTAAAACCTCAAGGCGTTGGCGGCGGGGCGCAAAGAGGGCGGGGCGTCGTCCTCCAGCGCGATCCTAAGCGTGAGTCGTTCCACGATGGGGTTGCCGGTCTCTAAAATCAGCAAGGATAGAATTTCCTTGAAGTGCGCTATGTTGGTCTCGAGCCCCAAAGCGGAGCCGGAACGGACAATGTTCCCGGCCGGGTCGATTTTGGTAAGCCTGGCGGAGGAGACGAGAAACTCGTCCCATGTTTTCGGAGGGAGAGCCAGCCCTTCGTTTTGAAATAAATCGCGGTTCCAGTATAAGACCAGAGGATCGATGAGCAAGGGGAGTCCCAGGATCCCGTCTTTGAAAATTAAAATCTCGGTGCCGTCTTGAAAAGTATCGCGAAAAGTGCGCTCGGACAGGAGCTCCGGGGTCAGGAGAGAAAATTTGTCGCGGTGTTTTAAAATGAATTCGGGCGGGAAAATAACCAGATCCGGTCCTTGGCCGGAGGCGAGCGCGTTTACGAGCTCCGACTCAAAAGTATCTGCCGATTTTTGGGCGTAGGAGAAAGAGATGTTGCGAAACTCCCGGTTGAATTCGGAAATGCCCTCGGCGAGCGCCGAGGAGGGCAAAGTTCCCCACGCGAGAACGCTTGATGTTTTTTGGGAGCCGAAAGGTCTTAGGCCGGGGAGCACTCCGGAAAAAACCAAGACGGCGAAGAAGGCGACGACGACGACCAGTATTATTATTGCGATTTGCAGTTTGCCCATGCCAATTTTATGCGAGCCTGCCTGCGCAGGCAGGCGCTAGCGAGCCAATAAATTTGAGCACCCCGCCCTAACTCCAGCCCTGAACTTCTAAATTCCGACGGCCTTAAGCGAAGCGCTCCGCTCGATACTATTATAACTCCAAATGTCGCGGAAGGAGTTAAGGCGGGGTGCTCAAAAAATATATTCGCTTCGCTCATTATTTTTTGGAAAAAACCAGCGCGTAGTGATGGTCTCCCGCATCGAGTTCCTTTTCCAAACCGGCTCCGGCTTTCAGAAAAACGTCCTCGGCCTCCTTGCGGTTTATCCTGTTTTTAAGCGGAGGGCCAAAGTGGAATTTATCCTCGGACCACTCCACCGCCAAAATCCTGCCGCCGGGCTTCAAAATCCGAAGCGCTTCCGCGGCGAGATTTTTTTTGTCTTCGACTTGGAATAAGATGTTTGAAATTATGACGAGATCGACGGAGCCGGTTTTTAAGTGCGAGCCGTCGCGATCTTCGAGGTTGGCCCGGATGGCTTCGATGTTGGAAAGCCCAAAAACTCTGGCTTTGGAACGCACCACTTCGAGCATTTCCGTTCGAATGTCGAAAGCCCAGACCTTGCCCGTTTCCCCAAGGCGCCGGGCGAGCGGTATGGTATAAAATCCCGCCCCGCATCCGAAATCCGCAGCGACCATGCCGGGGCGCAGGTCCAGGGCCTCCAAAGCGCTTTTTGGGTCTACAAACATGTGATTGACGCCAGCGAGTCCTTAGTTTCCAGCCGCATCACGCGCACCCCCTGAGTTTGTCTTCCCAGCTCCGATATTTCTTTGAGCGCGGTCCGGATTACCTGACCCTTTTTGGAGATGGCGATGAGTTCTTCCAACTCCAACGATATCACTTTGGCCGCGACCAGGTTTCCAGTTTTGGAGGTGATTTTGGCGGTTTTGATGCCAAAGCCGCCCCGCCGCTGAACCCGGTAATGCCTCACGTTGGTTTTCTTGCCGAAGCCGTTTTCAGAGACCACCAAAAGCGTCATTTCCTTTTCGCCGGAGGCGATTACGTCCGCCCCCACGAGCTCGTCCCCCTTTTTGAGGCGAATCGCCCTCACGCCCTGCGCCCCTCTCCCCATCTCGCGCACATCCGATTCTTTGAAGCGGATCGCCTGGCCCTTTCTGGTGGCGAGAATGACGTGATCTCCCTTCTCCGCGATTGCCACCCACCGCAGCAGATCGTTTTTTTGCAGCCGGATCGCGATGATCCCGGACCTGCGGACATCCGCGAAGTGCCGGGCACCCGCTTTTTTAACGACGCCGTCCTTGGTGATCATGATGAGCGAGGCCTCCCGCCCCTTTTTGGATTTGGGCCGCGCCAGGACGGAGGTGATTTTTTCGTCGGGAGCGAGGGAAAGAAAATTTACGGCGGCTTTTCCCTTGGAAACCCTTTTCCCCTCCGGGATTTCGTACATTTTGGTCTGGAAAACTTTTCCCTTGGAGGTGAAAAAAAGCAAATCATCGTGCGTCGAGCCGGCGAGAAACGTTTCCACCACGTCTTCTTCTTTGGTTTCAAGCCCGATGATGCCCTTGCCGCCGCGTTTCTGCGAGCGGTATTCCTCCGGATTCACCCGTTTGATGTAGCCCGACTGGGTCAAAACCACCACGGTCTCGCGTTCCGGGATCAGGTCTTCCATCGAGAAAGATTTCACCTCCTGTTCCACCACCTTGGTTCTCCTGTCGTCCCCGTACTTTTTCTTGATCTCGGCAAGTTCCGTCCGGATGACCTCGTTGATTTTGTCCGCGTCTTTTAAAAGCGCTTTCAAGTCCCGGATTAATTTTTGTTTTTCTTTGAGCTCGTCGTCGATTTTTTGGCGCTCCAGCCCCGCCAGGGTTTGAAGCCGCATCTCCAGGATCGCTTGGGCTTGAAGGTCCGAGAGCCCAAATTTTTTGACCAGGTTTTCGTGAGCTTGCTCTTTCGACTCGGAGGATTTTATGGTTTTTATGACGGCATCGATGTGGTCAAGCGCTTGCTTGAGTCCTTCCAAAATGTGTTCCCGTTCCTGGGCCTTTTTAAGGTCGAATTTGGCCCGCCGCTCGACTACTACTTTTCTCTGGGCCAGAAATTGCTCCAAAAGTCCCTTGAGCGAGAGGACCTGCGGCTGAATGCCTTCGGTGAGGGCCAACATGTTGAAGTGAAATGGTTTTTCGAGATCGGTGTGTTTGTAGAGGTTGTTCAAAATTTTCTCAGGCACGGCGTCGGCTTTCAGGTCGATCACGATGGAAAGCCCCTCTTTGTCGGACTCGTCCCGGATGTCTTTGATGCCCTCGAGTCTTTTTTCACGGACCAGGTCGGCCATTTTGGAGATAAGCTCGGATTTGTTGACTTGATAGGGGATGGAACTTATGAGGATCTGAAAATGTCCCTTCGATTTTTCGACTATCTCGCTCTCGCCCCGGGTCAGAACGCTTCCGCGCCCGGTGGCGTAAGCCTGAATGAGATCACGCTTCGAGAAAACGAGTCCCGCCGTGGGGAAATCCGGGCCTTTTACGAATTTCATCAAATCCTCCGTCGCGGCTTTGGGATGAGAGAGCAGATGAACGGTTGCATCCACGACTTCGCCGAGATTATGCGGAGGAATATTGGTGGCCATGCCCACCGCGATTCCAAGGGAACCGTTCAACAGAAGCTGGGGGAGCGCGGCCGGCAGCACCTTGGGTTCTTCTCTTGTCCCGTCGTAGTTCGGGGCGAAATCCACGGTTTCTTTTTCGATGTCGCGCAGCATCTCGGCGGAAAGGGCGCTCATTCTGACTTCGGTGTAGCGCATGGCCGCGGCCCCGCCGCCGTCGATCGAGCCGAAGTTTCCCTGCCCCTGTATCAGGGGGTAACGCAGCGAAAAGGGCTGGGCCATTCGCACCAGCGAGTCGTAAATCGCCGTGTCGCCGTGGGGATGATATTTGGACATGACCTCGCCCACCACCGCCGCCGATTTGCGGAATTTGACCGAGTGCGCGAGGCCGAGCTCGTGCATGGCGAAAAGAATCCGGCGCGCCACGGGTTTTAGTCCGTCCCTCGCGTCCGGAAGCGCCCGAGAGACGATGACCGACATGGCGTAGTCAAGATACGACTCGCGCATCTCCTGGGCGATGTCGCGTTTTTGGACCGCGGGCCAAGCGGCGTCCTTTTTTTCTTCTTTGGCCATTTACCCTCCTAACTTTTTAAACCCTTCCAAGTTTTGCAAAGCAAAATTTTGGCGGGTAAACCAATAATAAACAGCCGGGGGGCGTGATTTTTCCTGTTTGCAAAGGTTGTTACTAAATAATTTCATGGTAAGAAAAGTTTGGAGGGTGAATTATTGGTTGAAATTATTTTCTTTTTGTATGGTTTCTTTCAGGTCGCTCCAGCCGGCGGTGAAAGTGCTTCGGATCACTTCCCAGGGCGGGGGCGAAGAAACGGAGGATGGAAGCGTTTTTGAATTTTTTTGGGCGCTCGGGGCGAGGCTTGAGGTTTTAAACCACCCGATTACTACGAGCGCCATCAGGATCAGGAGGGCGCCGGCCAGGATTCGCCGCCGGGCGGGTTCCGGTTTGGCCCGAAGTTTCTCCAGAAAATCGAAAAATCTTTCCATGTTTCAAGCGCCAACCATTGATTTAAGCAAAACGACTTTGGTGCCGTCTTCCGGCAGATCTTTTTTCTTGAAAGTGAATTTTTCCTGGGCTGCGGTTTTTTCTTCTCCAAGCTCCTTTAAAAACTCTTCGACTCTCGCTCCTTTAATCGGGGTGCCGGCGAGAGCGAAGTGCATCGGGATTACCACCTTGGGCTCAAGTTCCTGCACTATCTTTACCGCTCCCTCCGGATCTAAAACGTCTTTGCCGCCGACGGGGACGAATAGGACGTCTACTTCGCCGATCGCTTCGATTGCCTCCGGCCCGATTTCCGCGCTTCCGAGATCCCCCAGATGGCAGAGCTTTGTGTCCTCAATTTCTATTTTATAAATGGTGTTAAGGCCCAGTTTCTTTCCGCGCTCGGAGTCGTGAAAAGACCGGATTCCACTTACGCTAAGGCCCTCGACTTCATATTCTCCAGGCCCTGAAATCAAAAAAGGCCCCCCCTCCTTTTTCCCGGGGAGTTCCCTTAGACCGTTATGCGCCGGGTGGTTATGGCTTGACAGCACCACGTGCGTCTCGAAGCGCGGCGGCTTCAGGTCTGATTCTTTTGAGGGCGGGTCAATCGCGAGCGTCAAGTCGCCCGACTGGATTTTGAAGCAGGAGAGCCCGTAATACGAGATGACCATATTGTTGGATTATAGCGCATTTTGACTTGATTTTGAAGAGCATATTTACCCCCACACCAATTCCAAAAAATAACTTTTGTCACGATTATTAGCTTTGACTCCGAATTGGTGTGGGGGTATACTTGATTTCATGTCGAACGGCGAGAAAGTGGGCTTGAAATCGAGCCCCGAAGAAGAGTTCAAGAAAAAACACCCCAGTTTCATGGAGGAGCTTTTTAAGCGCCTGCCGGTTTCCCTGCCGCGGGTGGGGGAGCTGGTGGAGGGTGAGGTGTTGGGGCGCAAGGGCGCCAAAGTCTTCATTGATCTCGGAGTTTTTGGGTGCGGGATTGTTTTTGGCAGGGAGTTTCTCGAAGCGAGGGAGATGATCAGAGGCCTCAAACCCCAGGACAAAGTTATGGCCAAGGTTTTGGAACTCGAGGGAGAAGACGGCTACATTGAGCTTTCCCTGAAGGACGCCGGCGCGGACATTACCTGGAAGGAGGCCGAGGAACTTTTGAAAAAAAAGGAAGTTTTGGCCTTGAAAGTGTTGGACGCCAATAAGGGCGGGCTTGTTTTGGAATGGAACAAAATAAAAGGTTTTTTGCCGGCCTCCCAGCTTAAGCTCGGGCACTATCCGCGCGTCGAGGGCGGCGATAAGGATAAAATTCTGGAGGAACTTCGGAAGTTCATGGGCGAGACGATGAACGTTACCATCATCGCGATTGATCCCAAAGAGGAAAAAATTATTTTTTCGGAGAAGGGCGCGGAGTCGGAAGAGCTGAAAGAGCTTACCTCCAAATACTCTGTCGGGCAGACCATCGAAGGGGAGATCACCGGCGTCGTGGACTTCGGCATTTTCATAAAACTGGAAGAGGGGCTCGAGGGCCTCTCGCACCTCTCGGAGCTCGACTGGTCGCTGGTGGAAAATCCCAACGAGCTTTTCAAAGTGGGCCAGAAAGTCAGCGCCAAAATTATAGGGATTGAGGCCGGCCGGGTTTCCCTGTCGGTCAAAGCTCTGAAGCCGGACCCCTGGATGGAAGCCCGCGAAAAGTACCGCAAGGGGGACATTGTCGAAGGCCGGGTGCTTCGTTTTAACAAATACGGGGCGCTCGTTTCCGTTGAGGGCGGAGTCTACGGGCTCTCGCACGTGTCGGAGTTCGGTTCCGATCAGAAGATGCGCGAGAAACTGACGGTGGGAGAAAAATATCCTTTTCAAATCACTCTTTTCGAACCCAAAGAGCGCCGTCTGACTTTCGCCTGGCTCGGAGACGAGGCTAAGAAAGATTTTCCAAAGACTCCCCCAGATACTGAAAGTACAGATTCCATCCGATCCGGTTCATGACGCCGGATTGTTCGCGGCCCAGGATGTTGCCCGCGCCCCGAAGCTCCAGATCGCGCTTGGCGATTTCAAGCCCCGCGCCCAATTCCTGAAATTCAAGTAAAGCCTCAAGGCGTCCTGCGGCCTTCGGGGCTAATTTTTTTGTAGGATATAGAAAATAAGCAAAGGCTTGCACATTGCCACGTCCGATGCGGCCTCTTAGCTGATGCGCCTGGGCAAGCCCCAATCGCGTCGCGTCCTGGGCTATGAAGGTGTTTACGGAGGAGATATCGAGCCCGTTTTCAATGATGGTCGTCGAGACCAAAATTCGCACCCGGCCCTCGCGGAAGTCGTGCATGGTTTTGATAAGATTTTTTTCAGGCATCCTGCCGTGGAGCACGGCTTTGGGCGTTTTGGAAAATTTTTTATCGAGCTCTTCCAGAATAGATGGGATTTTGCTGATGCGGGGGGAGAGAACATAAACCTGCCCGCCCCGCGAAAGCTCTTTTCGAATCGCCTCGTACGTCAGTTTTTCCGTCCGCGGGAGCACGAAAGTCATAATGGGTATTCGCCCCTCTGGCGGATCCGAAATCAGGGACAGAGGACGGATTTTTGAGAGGGAGAAAGCGAGAGTGCGCGGAATGGGGGTGGCCGAGAGATAAAGAATATCTACTCCCGGATATTTTTTCTTGAGCATTTCTTTCTGCCTCACGCCGAATCTCTGCTCCTCGTCTACGATTAAGAGACCGAGGGACTTGAAGTTCAAATCTTTTGATAAAATCCGGTGCGTGCCGACGAGGAGGTCCACGCTGCCCCGCGAAAGTTTCTCCAGAATTTTTTGAGCGCGTTTTGTTGATTCCAGGCGCGTGAAGCGTTCCACTTCAATTCCGAAATCCTCCAGTCGTTTTTTAAAGAGTTCGGCATGCTGATCCGCGAGCACGGTCGTGGGAGCGAGGAGGACTACTTGCTTTCCCCCCAGAACCACCCGGAGAGCGGCGCGTAAGGCCACCTCGGTTTTTCCGAAGCCGACATCCCCGACCAAAAGCCGCTCCATAGGCTCGTCTTTGGCAAAATCGTTGAAAATCTCTTCCAGCGCCCGCGTCTGGCTTTCCGTTTCGTCATATTCAAATTTCTGCCAGATTTCTTTCTCGGGCGCGTCCGGAAAATAAGGCGGCCTTTTGGCGTAGGAGCGCTTTTTGTAAAGCTCCAGAAGTTCTCTCGCAAATTTCATAATATCCTCCCGGGCTTTTTTCTTGGTTTGGATCCATAAGGGAGTGCCCAGACGCGATATCTGGGGGTTTTTTAGCCCGAGATAGGGCGAGATTTTTTTCGCGAGCTTCTCCGGCACCAAAAGCCGATCGGGCTCCCCGTTTTTCCTGGCGGGAGCATATTCTATGATGAGAAAACCATTTTCAGTTCTGTGGAAAATTCCGATGCCGTGGTCTTCGTGCACCACATAATCGCCCGGCTCCAGTTTGTGCCCGGAGATTTTCGGGAATACCGATTCGTGGGGAACAATTTTGGCGTCTTCAATGGCAGAGATTGTATTTCCCGAAAATTCAATGGTTATGGGATTTTTATGATTTATCGGGAAAATCGTAATTAGCCCGCCCTGCTGGAAAAATTCTCCTTGGTGAACCTCGCCGCGATAGTGCGCGTAGCCCAAATCCGAAAGTTCCCTTGCGAGGGCGGAAGGATTTTTTTTAGTCCCGGCCTCAACGAAAAGAGTGTTCCTGCGCCAGAAGTTGTTATGGAGGCGCAGTTTTTTATACTTTTCAATATTTTTTTCCAAAGCCAAATCGCCCCGTTCCAGAAAAGATGGGGTGGGAGCAAAAATTATTATTTCCTGATATTTTTTAAGCGGCGCGGGCATTCATATATTTATAATATTTTGCTTAAATTATTTCTGTTTTCAAGTGCAAAGATGGGGAGCCGTGGGGCTCCCCAAAATTGGTTCTGAGCTAGAGAAAAGGATGACGTCGAGGAAGTTCTTTTTTCCCTGGATTTTCTCTTTGTCGAAGTGGCAAGCTAAGGCGAATGCAGTCTATTTTTCTGCCGCCTTCCCACTTTCGTTCTTGAGTCTCATGCGCAATGTTTTCTTGGACAAGAAGATTGGCAAGGGCCTCAATTTCTTGCAGAGGCTCCAGGGGGTTTGCGGCGTTTTCTGGGACAGCGACAATGGCGATTTGGTTCTCCCAGATTTCAATCTGAAACGGGGACCATTGGCGGGATCTCGGATCGTTAGGGCCGAATACTATTGTATGCAAGTTGGGCATGCCA
>CAZPXU010000020.1:0-5868 GCA_964590055.1 uncultured Candidatus Saccharibacteria bacterium
AAAATAAGTCGCTTCTCCGTCCGATGTAACCAAAACCCAGTCCTGAAACCATACCGCTCCGTCCTTTGCCTCTGTTTTTAGTTTCTTGAGAATTGTTTCCAGCTCTCCGGTCTTTCGCAAATTCTCGTTTTCAGAAAACCAAACGTCGAATTTCACGCCCGCTTTTTCAAGCGAAGATTTTATCTCCCCAAGTAAAGCCGCGACTGCTTCTCGGTTGGTTTTGCCTTTCAGCTTTGTTATATATTCGCCTTTGTAATATTCATCTTTTCCCGGAATTTTTCCTTCGGCCGCTTGAATGCTCTCGCCCAAAAGTTTAACTTGGTTGCCAGCGTCGTTTATATAAAACTCTCGCGTGACGTCATAACCTGTTTTTTCCAAAACATTCGAAAGCGCATCACCTAAAAATCCGCCGCGGGCGTTCGCCATGGTCAAAGGCCCGGTGGGATTCGCGGAGATGAATTCCACGTCTATTTTTTCTTTCTTTTTTGGGAATTTAACTTCCTCGCCGAGCTCTTTTAGTAAAGACTTGTCTTTCAAAAAAATATTCAAAAAGCCGTTTTGGGCTTCGGCTTTAGAAACTATTTTGGAGGATTTCAGAAGTTTGGCCGCCAGCTCATCCGCAATCTCCTGCGGTCCGCCAGCCGGCGGATTTGCCATTTTCTTCGCAAGTAAAAAAGCTACGTTAGTCGAAAAATCACCAAACTCCGCCCGCTCCGGTTCGGAGATTTTGAAATCCGCGTCCTCACCGATAATCTTTGAAATTTTCCCCTTCAGGATATCGCGAAGCATAACTTTACTTTAACGCAAAAAACGCTCCAAAAAAAATAAGAAGCCGAGGGGGCATAAAACCGCCTCGGCTTCCTTCACAAGCGTTAAAGAGCTAGAAAGGAACGCGCCTGGCCTGGCTTTTGACCTCGGACAGCTCCTTGCTATATCATTTTTTCCTGCTGGACAATCTCCGCCATCTGCCGGCGAAGCTCTCCCGCCGCCATCTTTGCCGCGGACGGGATTTCCAATTCTTCCTCCGGAATTTCCCACTCCACGGATACTTTCCCGTGTCCGTCCAGACGCGAAGCCTCCGTCTTCACAAAAAGCTTATTCATGCTGGGCGTCGCCCAGCATGAATGACTTCCCAACAAAACTCCATTTGCCGCGCACTGTGTCTTCCCCGGGTTGCGGCGTAAAAAACCGCAGGTGGTCTCCGAAAATCGCCACGCGCTGGTAGACGGAATCGGAAATGAGGTCCAGGGCTCGAAAAGCGCTTTGAATCCTATCCATGGCGATTTTAACCAAAAACGCCGTGTCTCCGGGCGCAGTCGGCCTGGGAAGCTTCGCCAGCGTTTTTCTCGCATGTCCCGTCTCTTCCAGGTAACAGACAAAAAACGTCCCTTCCTCCATAATCCGCAAAATCAGCGGGGAAGAGGACCGAAGCTCAAATTTCCCTTCGCGTTTCCACCAGTCCAGAAAACCGGACTGGAAACGGAAAGAAAAATCGTCCAAGGCGGGGGATGAACTGTTCTCGAAGTCCGTCACCACCCGGATGGGAGAGAACTCCAAAGTCAGAAACATGAACCTGAACGCGAGCGCCAGAACTGTCAGAGAGCCAACAACAAGCAAACCGGAAACTTTTTTGCGCCAAGAGTTCTTCATGACCGGGTCTCCTCTCTGTTAATGAAATCGTATTTGGTGGGGATTATAGCAAATCCGGGCGGAAAATAAAAGAGCCGCGGACATCCCACTGAAGGAACGCCGCGGACTCTTTTTTTCACACTCTGCTGCCGTCAATTGCAGGCAGCGATAGCCCCCTGGACCGCCTCCTCGAGGCGCTTACGCGTAATCTCTCGGAGCTCAAAAACATAGTGGCTGGCTTTCGCGAGATTTTCACGGTGCGCAGGATTTTCCTCAAAGGCACGAGACGTCATCAACACGACGGGGATCTTCAAGCCCTCTTCTCGGGCAAGGTTTGTTGTCAGGCGAGCGAGATCCTCTCCTGCCATCCTCGGCAGCATGTCGTAGACAATGACCAGGCCGAGTTCATGGAGATTCTCTTTTATAAACGCCTCACCTATTTTCCCATCCTGCAGTTGAACAATCTCGCTGCCGTTTGCAATGCCTATCTGACAAAGATATAAAGCCACTATTTCGCGCAATGCGGGCTCGCTGTGCATGACCAGAATTTTTTTATTCATACTATCCTCCTTTTCTAAATAGACTATATCATATCTTAAAATAAAAGTCAAATCGTGGTAGGATTAAGCCATGCCCGCGCTTCTAGAAAACAAAAAGGCCTATTTCAACTACGAAATCCTGGAAAAATACGAGGCCGGGTTGGAATTGATGGGACTGGAGGTAAAATCGCTCAAATTGAAGCGCGGAAACATTGCCGGAGCGCGCGTGCTCGTCCGCGGCAGGGAAACCTTTGTGGTCGGCATGGATATACCGCCTTATCAGCCGAAAAACACGCCCCAGGACTACGAGCCGCAAAGAACGCGAAAGCTTTTACTGCATAAAAACGAAATTTCGCATCTCGCGGGCAAAGCCGAAGAGCGCGGCTTGACGATTGTCCCGATAAAGGTATATACTCAACGCGGTAGAATCAAAGTTGAAATAGCGGTGGTTCGCGGCAAGAAAAAATTCGAGAAAAGGGAGAAAATTAAAAAGCGCGACACGGAAAGAGAAATCGGCCGCAGTTTAAAAGGGGGATGATAGGCCTCGAGGGTAAGAACTTTGAGATGCGTTCAGGCGCTCCGCCAGGGCGGAGCTAAAAATCACCCCTGGGAACTCGTAAGTGCAAACACTTTTGCACCTTCTTACGCGCTAGCTTAAACTAATTCGTAAGCATCCCGCCTTCGATATCCGCTGGAAGGGAACGGGGTGTCATATCGCGGATCGCTTGCGAAAACCGCCCCGCTTCGCAAACCGTAACAGGGGCAAAACTTTAAGCTTGTCAACCGCTACTCAAAAACTTTCCCGACGCGGGTTCAATTCCCGCCATCTCCACCAAACAATTTGTTTATCGTATAATCAAAACATCTGGCAGAACAAAAGATAAGAATAAACAGCCAAATAACCGCAAGCCCCGTGCGGGTCATCGGGGACGACGGCGCCAACTACGGCGTCATTGAAATTTCCGAGGCGCTCAAAATCGCCCAGGAAAAGGGACTCGATGCCATTGAAATCTCCCCCACCGCCAAGCCCCCCGTGGTCAAAATAATGGACTACGGCAAATGGCAGTATCAGGAGGAACGAAAACGCCGTGGGACGGGCAAAAAAGCCCATACGGCCGAGGTGCGCGGAGTCCGGGTGGGGCTCGGCACTTCCGAGCACGACCTGGAGATGAAAGCCAAGAAAATCGGCGAATTTCTGGAGGCGGGAGACAAGGTCAAAATTGATCTGGTGCTGCGGGGACGCGCCAAGTATCTGGACAAAAACTTCATAAAAGAGAGATTAGAGCGAGTATTGCATTTTATCCCGTTGGAGTATAAACTTGCGGAAGGCCCGAAACAGGGACCGAGAGGAATTTACGTTATGGTGGAGAGAAAATGAGTAAAACAAACAAATCCTTTGCCAAGCGTTTGAGAATAACGCGCCGAGGCAAAATTTTATCGAGAATCCCGGGGAAAAACCATTTCAACGCGCGCGCCTCGGGGGTAAAACAACTCCGCCAGAAAGGCTGGCAGGATTTTGAAATTGACAAAAAAACTTTAAAAAGATTTTTACCCACGGCTAAAATATAAATCATGTCAAGAGTTAAGCGCGGAAAAATTTCATTAAAACGAAGACGCAACATTCTTGCCAGAACCAAGGGGTTCCGGCACGGCGCAAAATCCAAAGAACGCCTGGCCCGGGAACGGCTTTTGCACGCCGGAGTGCACGCTTTTCATGACCGCCGCAAAAAAAAGCGGAACTTTCGAAAGCTCTGGCAGATAAAAATCAATGCCGCCGTGCGCGCCGAGGGTCTGTCCTACAGCGTCTTTATGGGCGGACTTAAAAAAGCCCAAATCGGGCTCGACCGCAAAATTTTGGCCGAGCTTGCCGAGCGCCATCCGCAGGTTTTCAAAACGCTTGTGGAAACGGTAAAGAGCGCCTAGAATGTAACTATGAGCATGCCAAACCGACTTAACCTCGTACTCGTGATTATTAAGGCCTCGCTGGAGAGCCGGTTTTTGGACATATCGTAGAAAAGAGAAAATAAAGAAGATACTTTTAAAAACCGGTTCTCGAGAACCGGAATTTTGGTCTTTAGGAAGGAGGGAAGTCATGGCAACAACCTTGGGAGACGGCGCGATTGCAAGACTGCGCGAGTTAGCTCACAAGAAAATCGAGGGCGCACTCGCAAAACACGAAGAGCGCGACTTCGAAACTTTGTTTGAGGCGGCCCCGGACAGCATCAAAGGGGAAATTCTGACACTGCTGCGATACGACGGCACCGACTAGCTTCCGTCTCAAGTGCGAGAAAAAGGGGACCCGTTCGGTCCCTTTTTTTATTTTCTCCGGAAAAAAATAGAGACGAGAAAAACGGCGCCGACCAACAAAATAAAAACCGGACCGGCGGGCTGGGCATAGAAAAAAGAAATAAGTATCGCGGCAACCGAACCCGCCACCCCGATAAGCACGCTCAACAAAATATAATAGGCGAGAGAGGTGGTCAGATTGCGGCTCGCCGCGGCGGGAATGATGATTAAAGCCCCCATTAAAGTGGCGCCGATAAATTTGATGCCCGCGGCAACGGTAAGCGCGAAAAGCAGCAAAAAAAGAAATTCCAACTGGTGGGGTTTATAGCCTACGGAGCGAGACAGGTCCGTTGAAATTAAAGTCAGGATAAATTGCCTGGAAAAGTACAAAAGCGAGAAAATAATTACGAGCGACAAGCCGAGCGCCCCGAAAAAATCAAACGTGGTAAGCGAGATTATATCGCCGAAAAGCGCTTCCAGAATTTCCTCTTCTGGAATTAAAAGCGCGCCCACCGCCAGAGAAAGTGCAAAAAACACGCCGACCACGGTATCTATCGGGAGCTTGGTCCGATGTTCTACATACCAAATGCCGACGGTTCCCGCCACAAGAAACGCCAAGGAGCCCAAAAGAATATTAAAGTGCAGCAAAAGCCCCAAAGCGATTCCCGGAAGCGCCACATGAGACAGAGCGTCGCCGACCAAAGCCATTCTCCGCAAAAGCGAAAAGGAACCCAAAAGCCCGCTTGCGGCCGCAATCGTACCGCCCGCCAGAAGAATTTGAACCAAGCTAAGCTCCGCCATGCTGATTTGCGCCGTGCAAATGATGATAAAGACCGTGGTGGCCGCCGTAGAGCTTGGAAAGTTCCCGTGGGGTCAAAACCTCCCTCGGAGATCCGAAACAAATCTGCTCTTTGTTAAGACAGAGCACTTGGTTGGCATAGCGATAGACGACGGTAAGGTCGTGCGAAATCAGCATTAAAGTAAGGTTATACCGGTCCTGCAGTTCGTGCAAAAGCTCGTAGATTGTCTCCTGCCCCGCCACATCCACCGACGCCGTCGGCTCGTCAAAAAGCAGAAGCCGGGGGTGCCCCAAAATCGCCCAGGCCACCAAAACCCGCTGAAATTCTCCCGCAGAAAGAACGGAGATTCCTTTC
The DNA here is from genome assembly GCA_964590055.1 of uncultured Candidatus Saccharibacteria bacterium. GTDB lineage: Bacteria > Patescibacteriota > Minisyncoccia > JACPKW01 > UBA11713 > CAZPXU01. The sequence continues at coordinate 5,609 of CAZPXU010000020.1, forward strand.
CCGAAATGCTCCGGCGTAAGCTTCACGGCCAAAAGCGCTTCGCGAAGAGCTTCGGAAGAAAAATCCTTTCTGGCGGCTTTCAGACTGAAAAATTCCTCAACCGTAATGGGCAAATTGCGCTCCAGGTCGATTTTTTGCGGCACATAGCCGATTTTTACGCCCGGAGTAAATTTAATTTCTCCTTTATAGTCAACGGCACCAATCAAAGCCCGGAAAAGAGTGGTTTTTCCGGAACCGTTGGGGCCGATAATCGCGAGGGA
>CAZPXU010000020.1:5878-10644 GCA_964590055.1 uncultured Candidatus Saccharibacteria bacterium
AACTTGGAGACTTTTAACTTCGAGGATAATTTCAGACATTATCTTAAGCTTACTCCTTCTCTGGCTAAAAGCAATTTTTTACGCCTCACTCCGTGATTATAACCGCCGGCCGTTCCGTCCGAGCGGATAACGCGATGGCAGGGAATTTTGGGGTCAAAGTTTTTAGTCAAGATATTGCCGACGGCTCGATAAGCTCGGGGTGAACCGGCTAATCTCGTCACCTCTTTATAAGTGAGCGTTTTGCCGCGCGGAATTTTCCGCACGACCTCAAGAACTTTTTTGGAGAAATTCATCGGCTTTTTTTATAGCTTCGCGCATAGTCGTAGTCTTTTTCAGAGCTTCCTCGAGTGAAGCCCATTCATATTTATCATGTTCCCATGAAAGTTTAACCTTTCTGGAACCAGCTTCCGCAAGAAAAATGGCAACATATTTTGGAATGGATTTTCCTTCGCGCCGGCTGAAATATTGCGCCGTGAATTTAAATCCATCAACCAATGAAAAATTTTCGATGCCAACCTCCTCTTTAGCTTCGCGTTTCGCGGCATCGATTCCTTTTTCTTTCACTTCCAACTCTCCTTTGGGAATGTCCCAATAATCGCCGCGCTCGGGAATATGTTTGGAAGACCGCAAAATCAAATATCGCCTCCCCTCCGGCGTATTTTTGAAAAATATAATTCCCGCGGAACGTAAAACTGGCATTTTATTTAAGAGCCCCCAGAAATTCTTTCAAGGGTAAAGTATTGATGATGTCTTTTTTCGCGCACCACCCGCGGCGGGCCTGCGCGATGCCGTATTCCAGATAATGAAGCTCAGAGACGGAATGAGCGTCGGTGTCTATGACCATTTTAACCCCGGCTTCTCTCGCCATTTTGATGTGCTCGTCTTTGAGGTCAAGCCGCCACGGGTGCGCGTCAATCTCCAAAATCGTTCCGGTGCGTTTTGCGGCTTTGATAATTGCCTCCATATCCACCTCATAGGGCTTGCGGCGGTTTATAATCCTACCCGTCGGGTGAAACAGGATATCCAGATGCGGATTTTCCATCGCTTTGATTATTCGTTTCGTCTGCTCCGCTTTGGAAAGGTTAAAAAGCGAGTGCACCGCCGCCCCGACCACGTCCAGCTTCGCCAGAACTTCGTCTTTAATATCCAAAGAGCCGTCTTTCATGATATTCACCTCCGCGCCCTTTAAAACCTTAAGTTTATAGTTTTTAGTTTTTAGTTTAGAGTTTAATTCATCAATCGCCGCCATCTGCCTCAAAAGCTTCTTTTCATCCGAGCCGCCCGTCATCGCGAGTGCTTTGGTGTGGTCGGTAATCGCGATGTATTCGTGTCCGATTTTCTCCGCCTCCCGCGCCATCTCCTCAATGGAATTTTTGCCGTCGGTCCAGGAAGTTTGAATTTGCACATCCCCCTTCAAATCTCCGTAGCCAATCAGTCTGGGAAGCTTATGGGCGATAGCGGCCTCAACTTCTCCCCGGTTCAAGCGAATCTCCGGCGGCGGAGTCTCCATTCCGAGCTTCTCGTAAATTTCCTCTTCGGTGCGGGCGGCAATTACTTTTTTTCCTTTAAAAAGCCCGTACTCGTTCAGCTTGTATCCCTTTTTAATCGCGATTTTGCGAACCTCGACGTTGTGGTCTTTATTTCCGGTGAAATACTGCAGGGCCGCGCCAAGTGATTCTTTGGGAGCTATCCGCAAATCGGCGTCGATACCGCCTCCGCCGGACAGAGGACCGAACATTTTGAGTCGCACCATTACCTTGGCTCCTCCGCGCGCGTAAACGTGCTTTACCTCCGCTATATCGGAAAAGTAATTCCAGGCCTTATCCAAATCATCGGAAACAACAAGAATATCGAGATCCCCGATCGTCTCCTCAAAACGCCTTAAAGAGCCCGCGAGCTCCACCGCCCGGACCCCTTTCACTTTCAAAAGCCGTTCCTTGATCTCGCGCGCCAGCGGCAAAATCTCCCCCAGGGCGAATCTCCCGCCGCCCTCTTTTTTAAATTCAACTCCTTTCAGAATTTTTCTCTCCAATTTTTCGCCCATTCTCGGCAAACCCCGCAGTTTTCCGGCTTTAGCAGCTTTTTCCAGCTCGGCGATGTTTTTGATTTTCAATTTTTGATACAAAAGCTTAATCAGTTTCGGCCCCACGCCCTCAATGGAAGATAAGCCCGCGACGTCCACCGGAAATTTTTTCTTCAAAGCGTCATATTCTTTGATATGGCCGGTTTTAAGATACTCCTCAATCCGCTCGGCGATGCCCCGCCCTACCGCCGGTATCTTCTGAAGCCCCGCCAAGCCTTCCTTGTTGTACATATCTCCCACGTCCCGATCCAGCGCGGCGAGCGCCTCCGAGGCGCGTTCAAAAGCCCGAGGCTTAAAAAGCGTTCCCTGCATCTCATAAAGCTCGGCAAATTCAAAGAAAATTCGCGCGATTTCCTGATTTTTCACCTCTTTATTCTAACATCAAAAAGTTATTCACAGCAGATTTAGGCACGGCGTGGTACCTTGATTATAGAAAAGTTGGTCTTGAAAAAGAAAGTATTTGCGGGAGAAATATCTGCGCTACAACATTCCCGACGTATCGTTCGGGTTGGATATTAAAACAAGTCGCGAGAGTTCTTAGGCAAACGCTTTCCGTATCAGGTTCAAAATAGGTCTTTAAATTATATTCTTCCGAATTGGTCCCTGTGCCAATCTCTCCTTGTTAAATTTTTAGCAGCAAGAGACTGGCACGGGGGCTTTTTTTATTTAGTTTTTGGACTCCCCACCTGCGCGAGGCCGGGAGGAATGGCCTTTGCTCTCTCCTCATAGATAAAAGGGCGGATAAATAAAACAGACACGGCGGCAAAAATAGCTAAAATCCCGGCGGAGACAAAAAGAGTCTCAAAACCGAAATTATCCACGATCACGCCGCCAAATGCTCCCGCCACCGCCGCGGCCGTTCCCACAAAAACGGAGCGGACGGACCACTCGGTTCCCTCGTGCTCCTTGTCGAGGTGCCTGGAGAAAATTGCGAGATAAGCCGGCACCACCAGAGCGTCGGCTACCCCCAAAACGGCCTGGAGCGCGTAAATATGGAAAGGTGTCCGGGCTAAAAGATATAAAAAGGGAACGACGGTAAGCGCCAGGTGGCCGATCATTAAAACCAGAAAATCGTCCTTTTCGCCGGAGTGCTTGTCAATAAAACGCCCGATCGGAATTTGCACCAGAGACTTGGCGATAAAATACACAGCCGTGGCGAAACCGACCACCGTCGCCGTCCCGCCCGCAATTTGCTTGGTCACAAAAATCGCAAAAAGCGGAGACAAGAGCCCGAAAGCGGACAAAATCAAAACATCTACTCCGGTAAGAATCAAAAGTATGGTTGAAATTTTCTTGAGCATCGCGGTACTATCTTACAAATAATATTCGAATGTGCGTACTGGTTCGATATATCAAACCAGTATGATATATCATAGTGCTAGACAACTTCTCTAAGATAGCATTGTTCGCAGTAAATGATTTCGAGACGATCTGAATCATAAGGAGTCTGAATAGCATTGGGGCAATGTTCTTCATTATGAAAATGTTTTGCGGTATTTTTATAAACGTTATTATCCGAAGCGGCGCCTCCGCATTGGCAGTTCCTCTGATGCAACCTCCGCGGTAAAAGTTTTGAAATTCTGTCTTTATGTCTTTGCAACGGGGAACGCCGAGGAATCGGAAGCCCCATTCGGCGCAGAAACTGGAGCTCCATAGGTATGATGCGATAGGCCTTGCCGGAAACTTCACATTTTAAAACTTTCTCCAGGACGTCGTCCTGTACCTCCGTAATATCGTCGGGGATTTCATAATCTGAAAATTCGTATTGGCTTTGAGATTCGTAATCGCTCCAGGGATATCCTTTCTCAATAGTTTCCTCCTTTGTTAAAGGATACCAATCCTGCGCCGCGGTTTCATTATAACCAAAAGGCGAAAGTTCAATGGGAAAAAACTCGCCATATTTGTAAATTCTACCTTTTTTGTCCACATACGGCGTGTTTCCCATCTGCTCCCGTATTTTGGGCACAAGCTTTTCGTATTCTTCTTTGGTGTACTGTGTATTCAAAATACAATAATCCTTATTCCTCAAATTAGCGCAACCGAAGCAGTTATTACTGGTGATAGTCGAATAGCAGTATTCCAAGTAAGAAGCGCCAATGGGTTTAAAAACGTCTCCCCCTATGATGTATACAACAAACTTGGAGCTATATAACCCACCACCATGGGCGCTTTCGTAAATCAGTTCTCCTCCACCAAAAGAAGTCAAATCGTAACAATCTTTAACATACGCCGCTATATAAAGATAGTTAGAATCTTCTATTTTCTCTGCGTTAAATGCGTTTTTCGCCCGCCTGGATTCATTTATAAAATTCCCAACGCAATCCGTACATTTCACAATGAAAGCGTCGCGATGCGGTACGGAAAGCCAAATCTTCTCGGCCTTTTTCCTTAGAGCTAAGAGGTTTTTATAAGAAGTTAGAGGATTATTGTTCAAGAAGTCCTGATATTCTTCTTTAGTAACTCTTTTATTGAAAATGCAATATTGCTGGTTTCGCAGTCCGGCACACCCTAAAACGCTCATGCAATTCCTGCAGTCGGAAGACAAAATAGTATCCACAGAGTCAAAGCATTCTCTGGAAAAATGAGTCCGATAGCAGCGCTCAGAGTTGAGGTTTCCATAACAAAGCTCGGAATGCAGAAGCCAATAGTTGTCAAAACTATCCTTTCCATAAAGCTCATAGGT
>CAZPXU010000021.1:0-7114 GCA_964590055.1 uncultured Candidatus Saccharibacteria bacterium
CTGAGCGCGCCCCAAGGGATCGGTGGGCACGCCGGAGATGGAACCGGCTGTTACCAAAACCTGGGAAAGGCAATCCGTCGTTCCCTCAATCACGGTCTGGGTAGCGCACACTGGAAAACGGCGAGCGTTGGCCACATAGAGGTTAAGCGCGTTTTGAATCTGTTTCATGTCCTCTTCGCGTCTCGCGTCGCGATTTTTGGCTTTGGCGGTCTGGGTGGTAACAAAGACGAAAGAAATTATCATCGCGATTACCGCCAGCACCACCAGAAGTTCGATTAAAGTGAAACCTCTTTCCACCCCGTTAGAAATTTTCATAAAACATTTTTAATTTCCAATAAAAGCCGGAGGCAAGCTCGCTTCCTAACTAACAATCTGATATTTTTCTCGGCTGAATTTCTAATGGGGTTCATCAAAGCTAAACTACCTCCGCTAATTCTTCCAAGCCCACTTTCCCCGAAAGCACCTTGAAAATTCCGTCCTCCCGCATCGAAATCATGCCCTGTCTGCGGCCCTCGGCGAGCACTTCGGGCTCGGTGGCGTTTTTCAAAATTATTTTTTCAAGTTCCGGCGTCATCGTTAAAACCTCGAAAACTCCCATCCGACCGCGCGTGCCCTTCGGGCAGGAGGAAGACGGAAGCGCCTGGTAAATAGTTTTGGGAAATTTTACGTGTTTCTTCACCGCTTCCGGCACCTCGGCAAGCTCTTTTTCCAGACGTTCCCGCACCGAACCCGACACCTCAAGAGAACGCCTCGACTCGGGACACAACGTCCTGACCAGCCGCTGGGCAATCGCCAGCACCAGCGTCGGCGCTATCAGATAGGGATCGACCCCCATGTCAACCAGGCGCGGGATGACGCCTACGGCGGAGTTGGTGTGGAGAGTGGAAAGCACCAGGTGGCCGGTGAGCGCGGCATGGATGGCCAGCTGCGCCGTTTCCTTGTCGCGAATTTCCCCCACCATTATCATGTCCGGGTCTTGGCGCAAAATCGAGCGGAGCCCCGAAGCGAAATCATAACTGATCTCGGGACGCACCTGCGACTGATTGACCCCTTCAATGTTGTACTCAATGGGATCTTCCAGGCTTAACACATTATACCTTTCCTGGTTGAGCATTTGAAGCATGGCGTAAAGAGTGGTGGATTTTCCGGAACCAGTGGGGCCGGTGATGAGCACCAGGCCGTATGGGCGCTTGAGGCCTTCCTCTACCACCTCCAGGTTCCTTCCCTCCAACCCCAACTCTTCCAGGCTTTTAACTCCTTTCTCGGGATCCAAAATTCTAATCGCCACTTTCTCGCCGAAAGCCGTAGGAAAAGTGGAAACGCGAAAATCGATTTCGCGATTCTCAATTCTGGCGGAAAAACGTCCGTCCTGGGGTTTGCGCTTCTCGTCAAGCTGCATGTTCGTCAGAATTTTAATCCTGGAGACAATCGCGTCGTGCACTTTCATGGGGAGAAAAAGCGACGTGTACAAAACGCCGTCCACCCGGAAGCGCACGCGCAGTTTGTCGCGGGAGGGCTCGATGTGGATGTCCGAGGCGCGGCCTTCGGTCGCGTGTTTGAGCATCACCGCCACCATTTTGGTAATGGGTGCCTCCTCCACAAGCTGCGTCTCGGCTCTCGCGGCAGCCGCAGGCAAAATTTCTTCCGACAAAGCCGACTCCAACTCCCCCAGAACCTTCGAAACCTCCCCGGTCAGGCCCTTGTATTCTTCGAGCACCAGGTTGAAATCCGCGCGGGATATCAGATAGACCCTGAAGGGCAAATTGAGTTTCGAGGCGATGAACTGGAGCGCTTCCCTGGCCGCGAGGTCGGATGGGTCCAGCATGCCGATTTCCAAAACCCCTTCTTTCATCCCCAGAGGAACAAACTGATAGTGCCGGACGGAATCCTCCGGAACATACTTCAAAACGTCAAAGGGAACTTTGGCGCCGCCCAAAGATTTTACCGGAATACCGGTCGCCTGTTCCTTCGCTTCCAGAATCTTCTGGGAAGAAACGCCCTTGTATTCCAAAATTTCCTCCAGCGAGGTATTTTCTTCTTCGGCCTCCTTTTTCGCCTGGTTCAAATCCGCATCTTTCAAAAGACCTTCCCGTAAAAGTATGTCCGCAAAACGAGTGTCCGCCATGCCAAATTTACACGAGCTTTAGCGAGTTTGTAAATTTGAGCACCAAGCGCATAATTTGGGGCAAACTCACTTTATGGGCAGAAAAGGGTTAAGCCGGCCGCGGGAGGAAGGAGCCGGCAGCGGTTCCTGGACCTCTTTCAAGCTTTGGAAGGCGGGATCCTGGAAAAAAGAGAGGTCCAGCTTTAGTGATTCCAAAGTTTTCAGAAGCGCTAAAAATTCCTTCCCTTCGGCGGGGAGGGCGGAGGAGACGGAGCGAAGGGAGGAGGACGGGCGGGACTTAAGATAGGAATACCACATATAACCCAAACCCAGGACTATCAGGATAAAAATCATCGTAAGGATATTGTTGCGGCCAAGTTTCATAAAATCAGCGGGAAAGCCAATAAGTATCGGCCTTAATTAAAAACTCATAAGCGTTTTTTTCGGAAGCGGTGAAAGAAACTTCGCTGACGTCAGCCAGACGCAAATTCTGCTCCAGGGAGGCGAGCAAAGAGCGAAAAGCTTCATATGAAGAAGTGACGGAAATTTCGAAGGGCAGCCGCTCAAAAGCTTCCGGCGTCTTGCCAAGCAAAATCGCGCCTTCTTTTTTCTCCTTAATGTCCACCTTTTTAAGCAAAGCTCCGGCCGAGCGGCTTAAGTTTTCAAGACTGATCAAAAGCTCTCCAGAAGCGGGCGCAGACGGCAACATGGCGTTGAGCTTGGTCAAATCGTCCGGAGAGATAGAATTATATTTGACCATGAGATCGTCCCGTACCTTGCGGAGCTTTTGAAACTGCAGGAGCACGCTTTCCAAATCGCTTTTTTGAGTCGAGAGCGCCTTGACCTCGTCCAACACGGGCCGCGCCAAATAAACCAACGTTCCAATCGCGGCCAGAATCAGAATTATGGCAAAAACCGTGCGGGCCATTTATCCTCCTGACTTTTTAGACCAATAATAAACTGCGGCACGGTACAATCCTTCTCGTTTGCAAAAGTTTTGATTAGATATTTTCATAATAAGAAAAGCTTGGAGGGTAAATCAGCGGGAAGAAAAAATAGCCGGATCTAAAATAATTTCGACCGTAAAATTGATGTTGCCGTTTTCACGCAAAGACAAATTGGAAAGCGACAGTTTTTTCACCATGGGACTTTTCTCGAAAATGGAGGCCTGCTGGGCCAAAATGGTGTAGCTTTTTGCCTCCCCCATCATGACCAGCTTCAAATCCTTGGCCGATAAGACAAAATTCGAGAAGCGCACGGTCTCCAGGGCGTTGTCTTCCAGGAACTTAAAGAGCCGGGAGGGAGAACGATGGGAAGAGAGCAGCTCTCGTCCCACGCCGAGCGCTTTGGAGATTCTGGCGAGCTCCTGAATCTGCGGCGGTTCAAAATCGGCCTCGAGGCGCTTCAGAGAATTGTTCAGATCCGTAATCTGCCTCGCGAGCAAATTTTTGTAGAAAAAAACTCCGGCCCAGATTAAAAGCGCCAGGATAAAAAGTATTATCCCCAAAAACATCAAAATCCCCACGCCCTGCTTGGCGCGGACTTCCTCTCGCGGATAGGTTTTGGGGATTAAAGAAGTTAAATCGGGCATTTGAAATTATTCCTGCAAATCTCGTAAAGCGAGCCCCAAAGCGGTAGAAAAAGTCGGGCCGAGCTCTTTCAGGGCGGGCTCGAGAAACGCCGGATACTCCACGCGGCCGAAAGGATTGGCAAGCTTCGCCTCCAGGCCGAATTTATTTACGGAAAAATCCACAAGTCCTTTCAAATTGGCGCCTCCGCCCGTAAGCACGACTCTCCGGAGCGAATGCCCGCTTCTGCGCCGATATTCGCTCGTAACGCGCAGACCCTCCGAGAAAGCGTAATCAATCAACGGCTCGAGAACCGCCCGGGTCTCCTTGTGTTCGGGCCTGGAGGAAAGCCCGGTGTCCCGTTTCAATTTCTCGGCCCGCTCGAAATCAATTCCCAAAGAGCGCGAAAGCGCCGACGTCAAATCCTGCGAGCCGCGGTCGAGCCCGTGCGACATCCTCACGATCCCGTAATCGACTATGGTAAAGCGGGTCGAAAGCGCCCCGAAATCAACCAGCAACAAGGGCGCCACTTCGCGGGCCAGGACGGAGCGCACCTGGCTGAAAACCTCAATCTCGAAAGAAGCGACCTCAATTCCGACTTCTTTGAAAATGCTCTGGTATTTTTCAACCGCTTCGCGGTGAATCGCCACCAGCAAAACATCCATGAACTTCCGCTCTTTCGCGAGTCCCTCTTCCCGCTCGCGCTCGCCGGAAATTCCTTGGGGAAGCACCCACCAATCGATAATCACCTCGCCGGGAGGAACCGGAATCCAGCGCCGGGCCTCGAAAGGCACGGCTTCCTGCAAATCCGCCTCCGACATCAGGGGCAGGGAGATCACGGTGACGAAGCTTGAGCGAAGCGGAATCGCGACCACGGCGCGATGCGAAGTTACGTTGGCTTCCTTGATGAGGTCGCGAAGCATCTCAATCACCTTTTCTCCGACCAGCCGCACGCTCTTGCCGATCTCCATGCCGCCGTAAGGCCCCGCGGAAAGCTCCCCATAGGTCTCAAGGATCGCGCGCTCGTTCTCTTTTCTGACCTGCACCAGTTTCAAGCTGGAAGAGCCGAGGTCAATTCCAAGCACGCTTGATTCCTTTCTTGTAAAAAGAGCTAGGCCTTTCGAGAGCGATAAATTCTTGAAAAACGGTATATCCATGCGTTCATATTTCCTTCTTTATTATATCATAAATATATCACGATCATAAGCCGTATCTAATGCCCAACCTTATCCACACGCTCCTGGAACGACTGGCGGAGCTTTTATTCCCCGCGCGCTGTCTTTCCTGCGGCCTCGCGGGCGAGCTTATCTGCGAAACCTGCCGCAAATCCGCCCGGAGGCGCGGGAACGAAAAAACTTCTCTCCCCCATCTCGACCGGATTTTCTCCTACGGCTGGTATCACGACAAAACTTTGCAGGAAGCCTTGCGGCGGCTCAAATACCACGGCACCTACGCCATCTCGCATCCCCTTTCAGAAATGCTCCGTGATTTGCTGAAAATTAACCTCTCTCCCCTGCCGCCGGGCGTTTTGATTCTGCCGATTCCGGCCCATCGGGCCAGAGCCCGCGAGCGCGGGTACAACCAAGCCGAGCTTCTGGCGCGCTCGCTCGCCGAGAAAATTTCCCTGCCGCTGGAAACGGATATTTTGCTCAAGACAAAAAACACGCCCTCGCAGATTTCCTTAAAGGGGCGCGAGCGGCTTTTGAACGTAAAAGATTCCTTCGGCGTACGGAACGCCGCGGCGCTTGAAGGCAGGACAATTTTGCTCGTGGACGACATCTTGACCACCGGCGCCACCCTCTCCGAGGCCGCCCGCATCCTGAAACAATCGGGCGCCAAAGAAGTCATCGGGCTGGTGGTGGCCAGAGGATAAAATAACCTGGTTGGCAAAAGACTCTAGTACTGATACTTTATAAGCAATGAACGGGGCTTGGAGGGATGATCAAAACGCAACCGCCGCGTCTCTGGGAAAAAGTGCGCGGTGGAAATTCTTGGCCACATTATGCCTCGTGGGGGCCGTTATTTTTACGTTGCCGAAGCATGCGAATGCGGCGGCGTTCGATTGCCTGATGGACGGCGATTTGAAGAGCTTTGTGAAAACAGAATTTGGAATGACTGTCGAAGATGACGTATTACTTAACGTACCGAAAGAAAAGCTGGATGCGGCGCTGCTCGCGCTGCAAAGATTGCAGCTCGGCCGGAATCTCTACGCCTCCCGAACATGCACCGAAAGAGCGGCGTCGTCTCTTGCGAAGTGGGTGGAAACGGAATTGGAGATTGGCAAATTGGAACGCGTGCTCGACAACGTTTTAAGCATTTTTGACAAACTTGCCAAAACCTCCGTTTCAAAAACCGTAACCATAGGACGATATTCCCGCATCGGCGTTACCAGCATGCTTGCCGGGGCTTATTTGCTCGGAGACGCTCCAACCAAAGAACGAATCGTGTATGAATACATCAACTTCAGAAAGGACGTTGGCGATGAGGAAGCATGGGGCGAAGTGGTCGCGCGATATGAGGGCTATAAAGAACTTGCCGGAATCCCCGGTTTTGCGCAAAAAGCCCTGAAAATTATCGATGACCAGAAAGAAAGCGAGGATCTGCGCGCTTACGCGCAATTTATCTACGAATCCTATCAGCTGGCGCAAGAAGTGGACGGCAACCAAAAAGCCAAACAGGAATTTAAAAATCAGATCACGGAGATGTTTGCCGGAACAAAACCCCAGGCCAAAACCACGGACGGAGGTTTCTTCTCATGGTTATGGAATACTGTGGCAAAGCCATTCAAGTATGTAATTAACACGGCAAAAACTTTATTTACAAAAAGTGACGCAAATCCCCAACTGCCCGCGCAAATGTCGGGCGCGACAGGCCGCGACGATGAAAAATGTAAAATAACCATCAACCTTTCCGGCATATCGTTTGAAATGAAGGAGGGCAGCGAGCCGAAGCAACGGCCTGCCGGATTAACCAAAGACCACGTCTCGGCCGGGGTCATAAAGAAAAATGACATCGGGCAATACCATCTCGAGCTTACCTTCACGAATGAAGGCAAGAGCCGGTTCTCCGAAATCACCGACAGGATATCGCGAAGCGGCGGCTCGCTGTCGCTGTACATAAACAATAATCTCGTAAGCTCGCCCGTCGTAATGGCCAGGATAGTTTCCGATACCCTGCTGGTCGGCGGGGAACCGTATGCCAAAATCGAGCAAATCGTCGGCAAGCGGAACATCAACAATCCTTGTCCCGAAAAAGAAACCGCTCAACCGCCAAGGAACAATCTCTCTGTTGCTTCGCCCCTGGAAACATTGAAGCTCGCCCCCAAGGTCAGCTGCGATCGCGACCTCGGCAGTTCTTCCTTCCCCGCTGTTTCGCTGGAGTGGAACGTAACTAAAAACAAGACCGCCGAATCCCCAATTCTCTACCGCGACGGCCATGCTTT
>CAZPXU010000021.1:7124-10635 GCA_964590055.1 uncultured Candidatus Saccharibacteria bacterium
TGGCGAAGTTGCCGGCTTCGGGAGGGCCTGGTTATTTTGACGGGACTGTAAAAGCCGGGGAGACGTACACCTACCTTGTGCGGACGGATTATAAGGACGGCTCCAGCGAATCGGCCAAGGTGGTGGTCGTTATACCTGCGGATGCGTGCACTCCTTAAAGTGAGTTATTGTCCTTTTCCGCTTGGAGGCGGAGGGAAACAGGTCATAAATTTGGCCTGAACAGCCGGATCCGGCGCGCCCTGTTGTTGTTCTCCGCCTCCGCCGCCGCCTAAAGAATTGAGACAGGTCTGAAATTCACCGCACGGCTTTGCGAGACACGCGTTCACTTTTTCTTTTTGACAGGCCTGGATCTTCGCATTGACTGCCGGATCCGGAGTGCCTTTCCCTTGCTGTTGTTCTCCGCCCTGCTCTCCGCCGCCTTGCTGCAGAGCTTTTAGACAAGCTTCAAACTCGGAGCAGGAAAGAGCCAGGCAGGCGGTCTGTTTTTCTTGAATTTCCTTCATTTTAATTTCAACCAGTTCCTGCTGGCAGGAATCCATCCGCGCCTTGATCTCGGGCGGCGACTCGGAGGGCTCATCTCCCCCCTGCAGAGCTTTGTTTTCGCTGGGATTAAGACAGGAAACGAACTCTTTGCAAGTCGGTTTTTCAAGACAAGTCTTGGTGTCGAAATTTAAACCGCAGGAGTTAAGTTTATCCTGCAATACTTGAGGCATTTCCTGCTTTTGTCCTTGCTCCGGCCTATCGCCGCCCTCGGGTTGTCCCGTAATACTCGATAACGATTTGCCTACATTATTTATACAGCTCTGAACCTCGCCGCAATCCTTCGTGGCGCACGCCTCGAATAAGGCGTTCATCCCTTTCTGGAAACACATTTCCATTTTCCCGCTTATCCCCTTCATCTGGGAACACGGAACGGTCATTCGTCTCAAGCGTCCGATAAGGTCCGGTCCAAGCTCAGCCGCGATACAGCTATCGGCTACGGGCATCGCCTTGAGAAATTTGTCCAACACATCCGTTGCCTGGTCGGAATATTGCTTCACGCAGGCCTGGGCTTTCCTCATCCTTTCGAGAATCGCGATATCGTGCGGCATCTTTCCGGCTTTCATTTGTTCGAACATATCCACTCCCAAATTAGTAATGAAGCAGGCGGCGATTTTGTCGTCCACTTCTTCAAAACACTGCTTCATGTCTCCCGCCGACTGAGCCTGCTCCGCTTCTTCCCGGGTCATCAAGCCAATCTTCACCGCAAAATCCATGCACTCTTTCTGGTTATCGGGATTGGCGCAATAGGCATCGCAGGCCTCGCGCGAACGGCAATTGCCGGGCCCCTTGCCGCCTGACTTTCTGATGATGTCAACTTCGTCCGCCTTAATAACTCCGATCGCCAAACCGATCTCCAAACATTCTTCAAAATGCCCGTCGGCGGTGCAATAGGCCTCGCACTCGGCCTTCGACTTGCACCCGCCGGGCATCGTGCCGGCTTTCATAAACGGACGAATTTTCTTCATTATTTCAAGCTCGTCCGGAGGAAACAGATCATGCTCGATAGCGAAATCCATACACTCGTCAATATGCGCCCCTTCTTCGCAGTAGGCCTCGCATTGGTCCTTGGTGGCGCATTTGCCCGGAGTTTCGCCTCGCGCGATAAGGGGCGCGAACTTCCTGGCTTGCGCCGCCTCGTCTCCGCTGATAAACCCGGCGGCTTCGGCAAATGCCACGCACTCTACGGCGTGAGACGGCGCTTCGCAGTACTTCAAACAGCTTTGCTTGGTCTTGCAATTGCCCGGAAACGGCACGCCCGCCCGTTTCGCGGCGGCCATTTGGCGCATTTCCTTCAACTCGTCGGGAGCGGCCAGATTAAATTTCTCCACGAAAACAAGACATTCCTGGATATTGCCGATATTTTCGCAGTATGTCCGGCAGGAAGTTTCGTCCTTGCACTTGCCCGGGCTTTCCCCTCTTTGAATCGCGTCCTGGATCGTTTGAGCCGCTCGGGATGCGCCTACGCCGATCTGAATGCCCGTACCGGGATTAACCGGTTCTCCTGTTCCTCCTGTGCCGGATTCAATGCACGCCTCAAAATCAGGTTCCCGTTCACAGGCGGCGATGAGATTATACAACATCTGCAGAACATCCGGCGGAAACACGTCAAACTTTGCAAAAAAGGCGACGCACTCCTTGATATGGCCCGCCTCCCCGCAATATTCGGCGCAGGCATCCTCGCCTATACACCCGCCGGGAGCCTCGCCGCTCCGAAGCGCCAGAAGATATGGGTCTTCTATCTCTATCAAACCCGCCTTGACTGCAAAATCAAAGCACTCGTCAAAATTTTCCTCCAGGTCGCAGTAGGCGCGGCATCCTCTCACGGTCTTGCATTGGCCGGGCGTTTCTCCTCTCTTGATGTACGGTTCTATCGTGCGATAGAGTTCAAAATCTTCCTCTCCCTCTTCATACAGGGATCTGACCTCCGACGAATCCAGCGCTCTTCGGTATACGGAGACCTCGCCGATCACGCCGAAGAAAGCTTCGGTAACGCCGAACCGGTCATCCCAGGCCCCGAGCGTGAATGGCGCCGGGCTCGTGGCGTCGGCGCCCGGGGCTTCGGCAGTGCCTTTGAGCTCGCCGTTCACGTATAGTTTCATTGTGCCGGAGCCGTCCCTCGTGGCGACGGCATGATACCACGTGTCCGGGCTGATAGTCGTAGTGATCCTGCCTCCGGGCTCGCCCGGAATACCGGTGGTTTCTCCAACGTAAAACTCCAACACTCGGTTGTCTCCGCCCGCCTTGAGCCAATATCCGTGCCCGGGACCCTTCACCGGATAGTTTGATTTTCTGATGATGTTCCCCGGAGCGATACCTCTGCCGCGGAGCCCCAAACGAAACCAAGCCTCCAACGAAAACGGGCCCGTCCCGAAATTTAAATTCTCGGGATTTCCCATCCCGATGCGCCCGGCGCTCCCGTCAGGATGAAAATTATTTCCAATTTCCCAAGGACGAATGGTGATTCCGCCGCGGATCGTCCCGTTGTTCTCGCCGCTCGCATCAAACACGGTCGTTCCCGATACCGCGTCTCCGTTCCACCGGCTGACCAAATCCGCGCTTTGGGCGGAAACGGCCTGAAAGCCCGCGAACAAGGAAAAAATCAGGACTGCAAGCGGGGTAAAAATGTTTTGCTGAAAAGAAGCGTTCATTTATCGAAAAGGGTTTTTATAAACCTTATCAAAAGGATTTTTCTGCTCTTTAAACGGGTTGGTATTCACCTCAAACGGGTTGGTTTCCGGCAGTTCGCCCGACAAGGGATTGTTGGTTTTATTGAACGCCTGGGCGCCCAAGCCGTCTTTGACCCCTGCCGCGGGCTTTTCCGGGGCCGCTTTTTTCGACTGCCAATACCAAAAGCCCGCCCCGACGGCCGCGAGAACCAATACGATAACTGTAATTAGGATAAGTTTCTTGTTATCCACAGATACTTTCATTATATAACATCCGACGCAATCCCGAAAAAGATTATAAA
>CAZPXU010000022.1:0-9737 GCA_964590055.1 uncultured Candidatus Saccharibacteria bacterium
CCGGGAGTGAGAACAGAGGAGCCCAGAAAAATTCCCCCCAGGAAAAGCAGCTGCCTCGCCCTCCCCGAAAAAAAATCGAGAGTCTTGGCTGTAAGATAGCAAAATGCCAAGAGCAGCAGGGCTATGGTCAAACCGCCCAGCATCATTGCCAGATAACTTCCCTCTTCGGTCGAGGGCAATGTAATCCAAACACCAAACATGAGACCCATCAATACGGTCTCGCCAGCGTTCAATTCCTTGTCAGCCATTTGAACCTCCTTAGCGACTTGGGACTTTAAGTAACTATAATACGGACGCGGAAACGTGGTCAACCCACCAACGCCCCGGCTTCTTCAAACTTCAATGACAAAAGTTTCGAAATCCCGTCCGAGCCCATGGTGACGCCGTATAAAACCCCGGCGCATTTCATGGTGGCGCGGTTATGGGTAATTACGATAAGCTGGGTCGTTTTAGACAGGTTTTCAAGCATTTTAGCGTAGCGCTCGGAGTTCGCTTCGTCCAAAGCCGCGTCGGTTTCATCCAGCGCCAGAAAAGGCGGAGGATTGACCGCGGACATCGCGAAAAGAAGCGCGATGGAGGTAAGCGCCCGTTCCCCTCCCGAGAGCGCGTCCAGGGATTTTATTTTTTTTCGCGGCAGATTCACCGAAATATCGACGCCTTCCTCCCCGCCGTTTTCCTCGCCTGTTTCCTCCGGGACATTTTCTTCCTTGCTTTTCTTCCTCAAAATTTTAGTTACTACGTTAAGCTCGGCCCTGCCGCCGCCGAACATCGTCTCAAAAAATTTCTGAAACTCCCCGTTAATCCTGGAAATTCCGTCTTTGAAATCATGTTCCAGTTTTTCCTCAAGTTCTTTCATCATCTGCCGCAGATCCCCAGTGGATCTTACCAGATCCGCGAGCTCCTTGGATAAAAATTCGTCCCGGCTCGCGACCTCCTGGTACTCCTTCAAAACGGCGGGGTCGATACCGCCGGCTTCTTCCAATCTGATCTTGGCGCGCTCAATTTTCTTGCGAAACGAAGCGGCTTCCTGGGCGGAAGCAAAAACCCCGCCGCCCTTCGGCGCATCATTGCCGACATAGGGCCGCGCTTCCTCCAACTCCCGTTCATACTCTTCCCGGGCCAGTTTTATCTTTTCCTCCTCAAGCTCCAGGGAGCGCAAATCGTCTTTCAGTTTCGCGGCTTCAAGCTCCAGCTGGTAAACCCGTTTTTCCGCCAAACGCGTCTGGTCGGCCTCGCGCCTGGCCTCCCTGATTTTTTCCTCGTAGCTTCGGGACAGCTGCTCGCCCTCCTGTTTAAAATTTTCGAGCTGTTTTTTCAAGTTTGAAAATTCTTCCCGGTGCCGAAGGAGACTTGGGGGCGCGGAGCGGGCGCGGCCGGAGAGATTTTGAAGAAAAGTAGAAACAGCTTCCCGGAGCTCAAGAATGCTTTTCTTTATTGTTTCCAAAACGCTCTCATCCGCCATGGCTTCCAGACGTCCCAAAATCGAATTTAGGACGCTTTCCATCTCGCTTTTGGAAATCGCGCTTTCCCCGGTCTCTTTTGAACCCTTTTCCTCGAGCGCGATCATGCCTTCCAGCCTGCCTAACTCCCTCAAAGTCCGCATCTCCCGCTCGCGCGTCTGCTGAAGTTTTTCTTCAAGCGCCCGGTCCTGGGTGTTTGCTTGCGCCTCGGGACGATCCGCTTTTTCAATTCTGGCGCGGGCGGTTCTTATCTCCCGCTCGATTTTGCCAAGCGCGCTCTGGGGCCCGGCTCTTTTTTCGGAAAGCGCTTTCAGGTTAGCGGTGACGGTGGCGAGCTTTCGCGAGAGATATTCTTCCAAAAATCCTTTCAACTCCTGGCGTATTTTTGAAGCAACCTCGTATTTTTCCGCCTGTCCCTTCAAAAACTTGAGGTGCGGCTGGATTTCCTTCTGGAGGGAGGAGACCTGGCGCATATTCTCCTCGGTGTGCTCGAGCTTTCGCTCCGCCTCCAGGCGCTTTATCTGAAAAATTTTAAGCCCCAGCGCGTCTTCGATCATCTCCCGCCGCTCTCTGGGCGAGGCGTACAAAATTCTGTCGGCTTCTCCCTGCCCAATGATGTGGTGCTGGGAAGAGCCAAAACCCACCCGGGCCAAAAGCTCGATAATGTCTTTCAAGCGAACCTGCGAGCCGTTTAAAAGATAATCGTTGAGTCCGTCCCGATACACTCGGCGTCCGATCGAAACTTCTTCGAATTCAAGCGGGAATTCCCGCGCGGAATTGTCAAAAACCAAAAGGGCCGAGGCCTTGGAAAGGCGCGGAGCGGAAACGGAACCGGCAAAGATCAAATCCTCCCCGCGCTTGCCGCGAAGCGACTTGATGGACTGTTCCCCCAAAACCCAACGGATGGCGTCCGCCACGTTGGATTTACCCGAACCGTTGGGGCCGACCACCGCCGAGACAGGATGAGGAAATTCCAAAATCGTCTGCTTAGCAAACGACTTAAATCCGGAAAGTTCCAGCCGCTTTAGACGCATTTACCCTCCTAACTTTTTTAACCCAAAACTAAATCGCGGCGCCCAGACCTTGCTGACAAAAGAACTTTTAAGATTTAACATGATTGTAAAAAAGTTTGGCGGGCGAGCTACCCCCACCCCTTCGCCGCTAACGCCGCTTCGGCTGCTTTCTGCTGGGCCTCCTGCTTGGAGGGTCCTTCGCCCTCGGCCGCAAGCTCCTCGCCTAAATAAATTCCCACCACGAAGTGTTTGTTGTGATCCGGTCCCCATTCCTTCAAAACGTCATAACGCGGAGTCAGACCGACTATCTCCTGGGCGCGTTCTTGAAAAAGACTTTTCGGATCGCGGAAAAGCTGTTTCGAGACCACCTCGCCGAGGCGCTTTAACACCCAGGTATCGATGAACTTTTCGGCAGAGTCGTACCCCCGGTCGAGATACAAGGCTCCGACGAAAGCTTCGAAAGCGTTAGCCAAAATATATTGGCGCGCCCGCCCGACGTCTTTCGCCTCCCCGCGCGAGAGCAGAAGATAATCGTTCATCTCCAGCTCCTGCGCCACTTCCGAGAGCATATTGGCGTTGACCAAAGCCGCGCGAAAGCTCGTAAGCTCTCCTTCCGGCTTTTCCGGATATTTTTTAAAAAGCTTTTCCGTGACGGCAAGCTCCAAAACCGCGTCCCCCAAAAACTCCAGGCGCTCGTTGTGGGGAACGGGCCAGGAAGGATTCTCGTTGAGGTAGGAGCTGTGCGTGAAGGCCTCTTTGAGCAAATCCTTATTTTTAAAATTTATTCCCGTTTTCTTCTCGAAGCGGGCGAGGTCCGGAGTCATTTTTGCTTTTTTATGATTTCAAGCGAGCGCGCCAAAAGCGGCCTGATATCGTCATAAGTTTTAATATCCCCGAGTTCCTTGGGGCGAAACCATTTGGCATCGTCAAGTCCTCCCGAGACTTTGAGGCGGAGGTCTTTATCCGCGGTCTCGGCCAAAAAATACGTTACGCGGCGGCGCACCGGGCCTTTTTCCGGGTCCTTCGCGATGTATTCGTTTTCGCCGAGTTTTTCTATGATAGTCGCGTCTGAAATCCCAAGCTCTTCTTTGATTTCCCGCTCGGCCGCCTCGCTGGCATTTTCCTTTCCCTCCGGGCTGCCTTTAGACAGAGTCCAATATCCGAAAACATCGTGCACCATGGCGAAAAAAAGATTCTTGCCGTCGCGGCGAAAGACCACCGCGCCCGCCTTGTCCTCCACGGCCAGGTTTTTTAAATCCGGCGGAGCTTTTTTCTTAGAAGTCTCGTCCTTCCCGGGCTCGCCGATTTCGCGATAAACCGTGCCCAAAACGCCGTTTACGAATTTCCCGGAGGAATCCGAGCCGAAAGTTTTGGCAAGCTCAATCGCTTCGTTGATGGCCACCTTCGGCGGAACTTCGGAGCGGTTTCCGAACAAAAGCTCATATAAACCCAAGCGCAAAATATTGCGGTCCACCGTCGCCACCTGTTCCAGCGGCCACTCCGGAGCGGCTTTCTCAATAATCGAGTCGATTTTTTCTCGATTTTTAAGAACGCCTCTCACGAGTTCTTTCACAAACTTATCGTCTTCCAGCCCCGGCGCGAATTCCTTCACGTTTTCCGTCACAATCTTATCGATTTCCTCTTCTTTCCTGCCGCCAAAATCCCAGCGGAACAAGGATTGCATCGCGATGGAGCGGGATAAATGCCTGTTGGCCATAAAAAGAACTGATGACTAAGGACTACAAACTAAAAACTATAAACTGATTATTTCTTGGAGAGCTCGGCGGCATCGAGCGGCTTTTCGGACTCGGCCCGGGCTGACTCAAGCTCTTTTTCTTTTTTCTTGCGCTCTTTTTTGTCGAGCTTCGCCAAAACGTCCAAAACCTGGCGGCCGTTATACCAGCCGCAATTTTGGCAGATGGCGTGCCCAAGTTTTCCTTCGCCACAATGCGAACAGCGCGACAAAACCGGCGCATCCAAGCCCTGCTGGGAACGCCGGTTATTCCGATGCCCTTTGGTATGGCGCATCCGAACGGTCATGAATTAAAATTTAACACAAACAGCCCCCAAAATCAATAATAGAGAGGGGCGGAACAATAAGTGCCCGCCCCGCAAAATGCTCCCCCTTACCCTTAATTTAAATGTTAAATGAGCTTGCAGATATCCCGTTCGAGCGCAAGAATCTGAGGCGGGCCGACCTTAAAGGCCTTGAGGCGCCTGATTATGCGCTTTTCCAGCACCTTGACGAGCTCGGGGCGACGGCGCGAAAGGATTTTCATCATTCTCTTCCAAGGAACCACATAATACCGGCCCAGGGAGTGCACGCCGACGCCTAACTTTTTGCCCCTAAATTTCAAGTCCAGGCAGGGGGCGGGACCAGGCCGCTTTATCGGAAATCTCAAGCCCAGGAACATTTTCCGTTCCTCCCAAGAAAGAGGGAACCCGTCGTCTGCCTTCGGAACTTTAATGATTTCAATCTGTCTTGTCCGCATCCGGAACCTCCTTGAAAATTTTTCTCTCCAGAGCTTCAAAATAAAAATAGCACGCCCGCATCAGGAACGCAATGGGGCGCGAATGACTCCATAAGTCAAAGAGTCAGACAAACCTCGTGTCCTTCGGCAACCCCGGGCCGTTCAGGCTCTGATGAGCCTTCAGGCTCGATGAGATCTTGCGACAAAAACTCCGGCGATGAATGTCAGAGAGGCCGTGTTTTTTGAGGAGCCTCTGGTGAAGCTTAGTGCCGTAGCCCTTGTGGATTTCAAAAGAATAATTCGGAAATTTTTTGGCAAAGCGAATCATTTTGCGGTCGCGGGTGACTTTGGCTATGACCGAAGCCGCCGCGATAATCGGAATTTTTTCGTCGCCTTTTATGATGGTTTTTTGCGGATATTCCGGCGGAGCGTAGAGCAAGCCGTCAAGCAGAATCATTTTCGGTTTTACGGAAAGATGCGAAACCAGGCGTTTAATGCCGATTTTTACGGAGCGGGAGATGCCCTTGGTGTCAATGGTCCCGGCTCCAACGGAAGTAACGCCGTATTCCAGATGCGGATGCGCTTTCAGATGCCGGAACCACTCCTCGCGCTTTTTCAAAGTAAGTTTTTTTGAATCTCGGATGTTTTCTTTTTTGTTACCCTTCGACAAGCTCAGGGCCCTTCGCGCAAAACGCGAAGGGCAGGCCACGTACGCTAAAGTCACCGGCCCCGCCAAGGGCCCCCGCCCGGCTTCGTCTATCCCCACCATCCAGGCATTTTTCATATACCAATTCTATCAAAAATAAATTAAAATTATCCTATGAGCTTCGTGCATCTCCACAATCACACGCACTATTCGCTTCTGGACGGACTCACCAAAATAAACGAGCTTGTTAAAGAAGCCGCTCGAATGGAAATGCCGGCCCTTGCCATCACCGACCACGGCAATCTCTACGGCGCGATTGAATTTTACAAGAAAGCCAAGGACGAGGGCGTCAAACCCATCATCGGCGTGGAGGCCTATGTTGCCGCGAGAAAACTCACCGACAAGGAACCCGGCATAGACGACAAGCGCTATCATTTGATCCTTTTGGCCGAAAACTACGAAGGATATAAAAATCTGATTGAGCTCGTCACGGCCTCGCACTTGGAGGGCTTTTACTACAAGCCCCGGGTTGACAAGGAACTTTTAAGAAAACATGCGAGGGGCTTGATCGCGCTTTCGGCGTGCCTGGGCGGAGAAATTCCGCGAGCGCTTTTCCGCAAGGACATCGAGGGCGCGGAAAAACTCGTCGCCGAATACAAGGATATTTTCGGCTCCGGCAATTTCTTCATTGAAACTTCGCACCACCCGGGCATTCCCAACCACGACGAAATCCAAAAAGCTCTCCGGGAACTCGCGGCCAGGACCAAAACGCCGCTCGTCGCGACGCAAGACGCGCACTACCTCCGGCCGGAAGATGCCGCCGCCCAGGACGTCTTGCTGGCGGTTCAGACGTCCACGAGACTCGACGACGAAGACCGCCTGACCATGAAGGCGGACGATTTCTCGCTTAAAAGCCCGAAAACAATGCGGGAGCTTTTCAAAAACCTGCCGGAAGCGGTCGATAATACGCTCGCCATCGCCCAGAGATGCAATCTCACGATTCCTCTGGGCGTGGTGCAGCTTCCCCACTTCGAAGTGCCTAAAGGATTTACGGCGGAAACTTATCTGGAAAAACTTTGCGGCGAGCGGCTTAAAACCCGCTATCCCAATCCAACCGCGGAGGTCAAAAAACGCCTGGAGTACGAACTTTCCGTCGTAAATAAAACCGGATTCGCTTCTTACTTTCTAATCGTGCAGGATTTCGTAAATTGGGCCAAGCGTCAAAACATCGTCGTCGGCCCGGGACGAGGATCGGCGGCCGGTTCGCTCGCCTCTTACATTTTGGGGATAACCAATGTTGACCCCATCAAATACAACCTGATTTTTGAACGCTTCATGAATCCGGACCGAATCTCGCCTCCGGACATTGACTTGGATTTCGCCGATACCGGACGTAACCGCGTTTTGGAATACGTGGAAAACAAATACGGCCGGGACAAGGTGGCGCAGATAATAACTTTCGGAACCATGGCCGCCAGGGCCGCGATTCGCGACGCGGGACGGGCTCTGGGGATGAGCTATGATTTTTGCGACCGCCTAGCGAAGCTTATTCCCTTCAACCCCACCCAAGGCATGAAAGAAGGATGGCTCGCCGAGTGCCTCAAGGACATCGGAGAGCTTAAGACGATGTACGGGGAAAATCCCGAAGCGAAGCGCCTGATTGACGCCGCGCTGAAACTGGAGGGCGTGGCGCGCCACGCCTCGGTGCATGCCTGCGGAGTCGTGATGACCAAGGAACCTCTTAAAAATATCGTGCCCCTGCAATACGCCGCGGCTCAGGGCGAGGCCGGTTCCAAAGAAAACGTCATAGTCACCCAGTACGAGATGCACGCGATCGAAGATCTGGGCCTGTTGAAAATGGATTTCCTGGGGTTAAAAAACCTGAGTATCATTGAATCCGCCCTGAAGCTCATAACCGAGCGCCACGGCACTCAAATCGACATCGACGGCATTCCGCTGGACGATCCAAAAGTGTTCAAAACCTTGGCGGAAGGAAAAACCGTCGGTGTTTTCCAGCTGGAAGGCCAGGGCATGACCCGCTATCTGAAAGAATTGAGGCCGACCAACATTGAAGACATCATCGCGATGATTTCCTTGTACCGCCCTGGCCCGATGGAGCTGATTCCTTCTTACATCAAAAGGAAGCACGGCCGGGAGCAGGTCACTTATCTGCACCCCAAGCTCGAGCCGATTTTGAAAAATACCCACGGAATCGCGGTCTATCAGGAACAGATGATGCAAATCGCGCGGGACCTCGCCGGATTCACTTTGGCCGAAGCCGACACCTTGCGAAAAGCCATCGGCAAGAAAATAAAATCGCTCCTGGAGGAGCAAACCGAAAAGTTCGTCTCGCGCATGATTCAAAACGGAATCGAAAAAAATATAGCGCGAAAGCTAGGCGAGCTTCTGGAGCCCTTTGCCAGATACGGCTTCAACCGCTCGCATGCCGCCTCCTACGCCCTGGTGGGTTATCAGACCGCTTATCTGAAAACTTACTGGCCGCTCGAATTCATGACCGCGCTCATGAACTCGGACGAGAAAGACGTGGAACGCGTCGGTTTTCTGATAAAAGAAGCCAAAGAGCTCGGGATCGGGGTTCTGGCGCCGGACATCAACTACTCGTACGACGGATTCACTCCGGAGGAAACGGGGGGTCGAGCTGCCATACGCTTCGGGCTTAGAGCCATTAAAAACGTGGGCTCGAACGCCGTCCGGGCCGTCATCAGGGAACGGAGCGAGACCGGCATCTTCGCTTCCTTGGAAGATTTTCTTTCCCGTATTCCTTATCAGGATATTAACAAAAAAACTTTGGAAGCTCTTATAAAATCGGGGGCGCTGGAGCGTTTCGGGGAACGCGCCAGACTTCTTGAAAACATGGATGAACTTCTGGCCTTCGGACGAGAAACCTCCCGCCAGGCCTTGCGCGGACAGAATTCGCTTTTTGCCGCCTCGCCGGAGAAAATCGGCGCGTCTTTGAGACTCAAAGAAGCGCCGCCCGCTTCCAGCGAGGAGCGGCTCCGCTGGGAAAAAGAACTCCTGGGGCTTTTTGTCTCGGGGCACCCGCTCGAAAGATTCAAAGCCCTCCTGGAAAAGCAAAAAATGAACATTCGCCTGGCAAAATCACTCGCGCCCGGAACGCCAGTCGTCATCGCGGGCATCGTGGAAGAGCTGAAAAAAGTCCTGACGCGCAAAAACGAGCCAATGCTTTTCTTGCGCCTGGCGGATTTCAGCGACAGCATAGAGGCCGTGGTCTTCCCCAGACTCTTGGCTTCAAACGGCGACATTTTCCGGCCGTCAGCCGTCATCGCCCTCAAAGGCAGGGTGTCGGACCGAAACGGCGAGATCAGCATCATCGGCGAGGGGGCGCGCTCGCTCGAAGAAAAGAGCGAAGTTAAAAAAGAAGTCTCGGCTGTATAGTATTAGAGCTAAAAGTTGACAAGCAATCAGCTAACCTTTATCATCTAAACATGCAGGTTGCCAGGGGCAAAACTACGACCACTACGACTAGATACGCAATATCTGGGAGTTTTGCCTGAGGAAACAAGGATAGTACGCGCCAAGGCGGCCTCCCAGACGGAGGCTTTTTTAGTTCTTAAAGAAAGGAGACAAATTATATGACCTGGACAGATGGGGAAGTTGTTCAAGAATGCCCCACTCATGGACTAGTCATCATGAAAGACAAAAAATGTCCAAAGTGCGAGGCAGAGAAAGAGGCAAAAGTAAAGGAGACCAGGCAATAAGATTGCGGGAGAGAATAAGATATTATCTTATTCTCTCCCCTACTTAGCTTTTAACGGATAAACGATTACAATTAAAACTATGCAACCGAAAATCGAAGGCATTCGCCATTCGCTCGCGCATCTTCTGGCGGCGGCAGTCCGCGCGCTCTACCCCGGCGCAAAAAACGCCATCGGTCCGGCGATCGAAAACGGCTTCTACCAGGACTTCGAACTCCCCAAGCCGATTTCAGAAGACGACCTTCCGAAAATCGAGGCGAAGATGCGGGAACTCCTCCCTAGGTGGACAAAATGGACCAAGAAAGTGGTGACGCTCAAGGATGTGAAAAAGGAATTCAGCTGGAACCGCTATAAGATGGAGCTCGCCAAGGAGTTCGCCCGCGACAAAAAAACGCTCACTTTCTACACTT
>CAZPXU010000023.1:0-9707 GCA_964590055.1 uncultured Candidatus Saccharibacteria bacterium
TTCATCTGTCCATGATAATATTTGCGCGGCGAAAGAGAGAATATCTCCTTCAAATATTTTTCACGAAATGCCGCGATGCCTTGCTGTGAATCAAGACCTAATTCCGATTTCTTTTTCTGATATTCTTCTTTAGAATAAGGCTTGTTGAAAATATAATAAGATTTATTACGAAGGCCGGTGCACCCTATGCAATTTTGGCAGTTGCGACAGTCAGAAAGAAAAGCGGAATCAATACAAGTTTGGCAAGATTGTGAGTAAACAAGGTTATAGCAATTTTCAATGTCAAAACACTCATAGCATCTCTCGCTTTTCATAGAGTAGAGAACATCAAAACAATCGCGGGAATCGTTAATGTAGTGAGAATACGCGCAGTTACGATCATTCAGTGCCCCAAAAATTAAATAACAATTTTCAAGATCACCGGAACAGTTAGTATACGGGCTACCTACCAAACGCGCGCTAGCGTATGCTAGATATTGAGAACGAGGAACCCGATTTTGAAGATTGTGAAATTGTTTCAAGAAAGATTCGCTTTGGCTAAATTCAGAGCTATATTCAAGGGGGTCCCATTTATCTGAGTACCAACAGTCCTGACAATATACAGGGAATGGAACATCACTACGAAACATGGAAATAATTTCCTTTCCACATAAATCACATTTCCTTCGATATAGAGTGCGCTCACTCCTAAAATTCATCCTCCTCACCATCCGGCACTCCGGGCACCAGGTGGGCGGCGGGACTTTTATTTTTTCGTAAAACTTAAAATCCTCCGGCTCGATTACGAAGTTTTGCTTGCAATTTTGGCAAACGCGGGTTTCTGAATTCATTTTATTTACTACAATATATCGTAGCTCTACACCATCGGGCTGGGGCCTTCCTTAGCTCCACCTTTCGGTGGAGCTTCGGCGGGCGAGTCTTCCTTGCCCGCCTGATTGTCCGAAGGACTTTCGGCGGGTTTTTTCTCTTCGGACTCGGCTTGGGCGCCTTTTTTCCCGAACAAAAGCGTTTCCACTTCTTCTTTGAAAAGTTTCTTGGCCTCCTGGACCGGCATGGCGTAGTGTTCGCGCGACCAGGCAATAATTTCCTCGCGAAAACTTTTGTGCGTCGGGGGCATGATTTTCAGGGTTTCCGCCGAAAACGGGTCATAGGTGTTGCCGTCAATCGTCATTTTGACGTAAAACTCCTGCATGCCGAGGTTGATCATATCCTTGGCCTTGAAAATGGGCGTCATCTCCGCTTCCAATTTTTTCCCGTCATCTCCTCCGATTCTGAAAATCACGAACGTGCCGGAATTTCCCAGAACGGTCGCCTGCACCGACGGCATCAGCTGCGCCATGTACTGGTGCGCCACTATCAGACAAAGCCCGTATTTTCGCGCCTCCGAGAAAAGGTTGTCAAAAGTCTGCGTTACCAGGTTATGAAACTCATCGACGTAGAGATAGAAATCCACCCGATCTTTCTCGGGCAAATCCGCCCGCGACATGCCGGCCTGCTTTATTTTGGTTATGAACATGGCGC
Organism: uncultured Candidatus Saccharibacteria bacterium; assembly: GCA_964590055.1. Classification (GTDB taxonomy): domain Bacteria; phylum Patescibacteriota; class Minisyncoccia; order JACPKW01; family UBA11713; genus CAZPXU01. The sequence continues at coordinate 1,522 of CAZPXU010000023.1, forward strand.
CGAAAAAACTCGAATTCTCCTCGCCCAGTTTCCCCTTGGAAAGATTAATGAGGAGAATTTTCCGCTCATTCATTATCTTTTCCAAATCAACTTTGTTCTCTTTCTGGGCGAAAATGTTCCGCAATAAGGGATTCGATAAAAATTGACCGAGTTTGTTCACGAGCGGGATAATCGCCTCGGTGTCGAATTTCTCGGACCAGTCCGCAAATTCCACCGCCCAGAATCTCTTGACCATGTCGTCCGTGATGTAATCCACCACCTTTTGGCGGTATTCCCGGTCGGTCAGCATGGAAATCATCCCGCGCATGGTGGCGTAAGGATAATCCAGAAGCGCCAAGCAGGTAAAACGAAAAACGTGCTCCAACCTCGGAGTCCAGTTCGCGCCGAACTGCTTTTCCATAACCTCAATCAGCCCCTGGGTAAGCTGGTGTTTCATCTCCGGGTCCACGTTTTCCAGGGGGTTGAAAGAAACGGGATATTTGGTGTCCGAGGGATCAATTAAAATCACGTCGGAAATCCGTTCCTGGGGGATAAAATTCAAAACTTCCTGAATCACGTCGCCGTGGGGGTCAATCAGGCAAAGCCCGTGGCCGTAGGCGATATCCTGCCTGACCATCAGTTCCAGAAGTTTTGATTTCCCGACGCCGGATTTGCCGACGATATACATGTGACGCCTGCGATCATTTCGCTTGATGCCGAAAACGAAGCGTTTTTCCTCGAGAGCGGCCACGTAATTGGTGCGCCCGAAAAACACCACGTCTTTGGGGTCCACCCTCTGATAAACCGGCAAATCCGGCGGGGGCGGGGCGTGAGTTATTATCTGCACCCGGGCGTCTTTTTGAACAGCCATATTACAGCACTTCCAGTTCCTCTAAAACTTTTTTATATTTGGCAAGCACCCGTTCGGCTTCGCCCTTGGAAATCTTGAAACCGGGGGTGTGCGCGATGTTGTTCCTCACCCGATGCACCTCCTGTAAAATACTGACCTCCGGGAACTGAATCGGATTCAAGTTAGAAATCCGCTCCGCCATGGTTTCGCCCTGAAATCCGATTCGCTTCAAAACATCGTCCGTGATGTTGTCAGCGTCTATGATGGCCAGAGCGAAATCAGATTCAGCCCCGCCCTCCAGTCGCGCCATCATTTCGTCCCACCGGCTTTTGGCAATCTTGTCGGGTCCGGGGGTGTAGGGAGACGGTCTGACGCTGAATTTTGGACGGAATTCCCAAAGCTGCGCAATAAGCCAGATATTTAATCCGGCAAAAACCGGGATCAAAATCAAGGCGAGGACTTTCAGAACAGAAACCAGATTGAAGAAAAAACCCCCTTCCGGGAAAGAAAAAACGGCATCAAACAGCTTTTCGAACAATTGCCCGCCTCCAACTGGGTCAAAGTCTTCCATAATTTCACTGCATTAACTGCGGCGGCCCTTCGCCTTCCTTGAAAATGGGAAGGCCGGAAGGAGGGCCGAGTTTCCTGGATTCCACTCTTTTCATCAGGGGCTGGGTCAATACCGGCTCGGTGGGCAGGTGGAATATGGTAGCGAGCTCCTCCACGTTCAAAAGGCTGAATTTTTGGGTGAAAGTCGAGGTAAAGATATGGAATTGAAAAAGCTTGCCGAAAAAAGTCTCGGCAGGGAAAAGGCGATAGCGGTAGTTGTAAAGCATTCTTTGCTTGCGCCCTTCCAGAATCCTTTTCGGGAAAAGGTGCGGCCGGTCCCAAATCCAGGCCTGGGTCCAAGTGCGGTAATTGGACACAAAAAAATTCATGTTGGGCGCGGCGAATTGAAAGAAAGCCGAGCGCACGCCGCGCTTGTCGAAGTTCACGTTATAAATCTGCTGGGGCGCGAAATAGACATAGCGGATCATGATTTCAAAGGCGGGCTTGAAAGCCTTTGCCTCGATTTGCTTCGTTCTCTCGGTCTCTCCCGGGGTTCGCGTAAAAGCTTCCTACTCTTCGCCAAGAGCTCCTTTGATATCTGCCTTGGTTTCCTCCCTGAATTCCTCCGCTTCTTTTTTGACTTTCGCGGGCCAGGTCCTGGGATCGGCGGGACGCGCCAAAATCTGCACCAGCAAAACCTCTTCCTTGTTAATCTTGCTCAACACCTCCAAAATCCCGCCGATCGGATCCAGATTCTGTTCCTCTTCGATGGATTCAAACTGCGCATAAGTGCGGATGGGCAGGCCGTCGCCTTTCCCCAAAATCAATTCCGCCCCCCAAAGATTATATCCCGCCTGATAAAGCTCCTGGGTCGAGGGCGGTAGGCGGTTCATATAATCGTCCGCCTCTTCCAATTCCACGTCCGGATACTGCGCGTAAAAATTAGACCTGACCACCTTCAGATGGCGGGCCGGAGTGCGTATATAAAAATGGATGTCTCCGCCGAAACTTGCCATCTCCAGAGAAAACCATTCCGTAACCTCGCCGTCCCACCATTTTTCCCGGAGATTGCCCTGCATATTTCTCAAGGTAGTGAGGACCGTTAAAATGTGTTCCATGGCCTTCGGACTTTTCTTGCTCTCGCGCGGGATTTTTATCTCCACCAGCGCCTGGATGCGGCTTTGCTTGTACAAAAACTGCCTCCAGGCGAGCCATAAAGACACGAAAAGCCACCCCAAAAGGATGGAAGACCAAAGCCACCAGATATCCAAAAGCCCTCTCCCAATCGGCGCCAAGGTTGAAGTTAATGCCTCCATTTGCCAATTTAGCTCGCGAGTCCGCGAGCGATTGCTAAATTGGGCACCCCGCCCTTTCTGCTTTCTACTAAAATCATATAAGTTTATTTTACCACAAGGTACTTGAGAATAATTGAAGTCTTATAGTCAGAGAAGGGGCGGGGTGAAGGTTTTGTAACCAAAATTTGTTCGCCAAGAGCTTCAAATTTTGGACAAAGCCCTTCAAACTAACGTAATGCGTCCATCCTCCAACGGCTTAAAGTTCTTCTTGTTCTGAAGATTGATCAAAATCGTGGCGGGTTTGACGTGCCGCTCTTTCAAAACTTTTTCCATCAATTTTTCTTTCTCCAAAGGACCGGCGGAGGCCAAAATCTTGCGGATAATGTCCGAAACCGTGCCCGGCTCGTAGCCCCATTCTTTCAGGGCATAAAGGCCGCGCCCCACCAAAACAAAACGATCGTCTTTAATCAACTCGTTATGCACCGTCTGCACGTGCGCTTTTTCCCCCAATGTTTTTTTAATCGCGGCCGCCGTCTCCGCGAAATGCAGAGGCGAGCCGTGTTTTTTCATGACCAAATAAGCGAGGTCTCGAACGCCCCGCGGCGAGATGTGGGGAGAATCCACCAATCCCCATTCCCCCAATTTGTTCTGCCCCAGACGCTTGGAGATGGAAAGCCAGGAAGAAAGGGCGGGCTCGTCAAGATCCTCGCCAGAAACTTTCTTCGCGTGCTCGGCAAGTTTTGATTTAAGCTCCGTCCCCTCCAGCGGCTCGCTTCCTTCCAGCTCCTCGTGCAAATTCTTCAAGGATGCCTCGGCCGAGGAGGCAAGTTTATCGTCCGCGCTCCAGCGATAGTGGAAATCGTCATCCTCCTTAAGCCGCTTGACCTCGCTGTCCAGCGCCAACAGAAAGCGGATAGGATTCTTATCTTCCGGCAAGGCGGCAAGTTCGGTCAAAAATTTGTCTTCTTCAGAAATCCCGCCCCGCTTCAAAAGCTCATTTTTCAAAAGGTCGAAAACCTCGCGTTTTTTTTCACGAGGTTCGTTCCGGCGCAATTTATTCAAACCGTGCGCCTCGATCTGGCGGACGCGCTCCCGGGTAATGCCGTAAGAGGAGCCGATCGCTTCCAGGGTTTTTCTTTCGCGTGACTTCCCCACGCCAAAACGGCGCTCCAAAACCTCCCGCGAGCGCTTGGGGAGTGCGGCCAAAAACTCTTCGGTTATTTTCCCTGCATTTAAGGCCATAATATTCTTACTTAGAGGATACCATAATATTGAAAATGGGTCAAGTTCCGGGCCTAATCACGTCGGCCAGCGCCAAATCCTCGTCAAAACGCGTGGTGCCGGACTCATAGCCATAGCGACGCATGCCCATCAAAATCCCCAAGCCCGCCAAAAGCGTGATATTGTGGGAACCGCCGTACGACATAAACGGAAGCGAGATGCCGGTTACGGGCAGCATGCCCAGATTCATGCCGACGTGAATCGTAAAATGGGCGAGAATGAAAAATATAAGCCCGAGGGCAAAAAGTTTTTCGAAATTGGATTGCCCGCCCCAGCTCGCCTTCAAAATCCTCCAGAAAAGAATGCCGTAAAAAATAAACAGGACGGAAACTCCAAAAAGTCCCCATTCCTCGGCAAAAGCCGCGAAAATAAAATCGGTTTGATGCTCCGGCAGAAATTCCAGGCGCGACTGGGTGCCGTAGCCGACGCCCCGGCCCCAAAGCCCGCCCGAGCCCACGGCAATCATGGATTGAAGCGCGTTATAGCCCGCCCCGCGCGGATCCGAAAAAGGGTGAATGAAGGTCAAAACGCGCGCTTTCTGATACGGGGCCAGGATATAAAACCAGACGGAGAGAGCGAGGACTAATCCCAGCAAAATAATCATGAAAAGGTGGCGTTTGGAAACTCCCGAAACCAAAATCATTCCGAGCCAGATGGCGATGAAAATGAGCGCGGAGCCGAAATCGGGCTGAAGAAAAACGAGCCCGGCCGGGAGAAAAGCGTAAACGGCGGAAACTATAATGTGCTTTACGTGACGGATCTCGACATGGCGGCGCGAGAAATATTTCGCCAAAATCAGAATCAAAACCAGCTTCATGGGCTCGGCGGGCTCGAGAGAAAAAATGCCGAGCGACACCCAGGCCCGGGCTCCCCGCACGGCGGGCGCCAGAAACGAAAGCCCGACTAAAACAAAAACTCCGAAAAGATAGAGCGCGAACAAAACCCAGCCGTTTCGCAAAATCCGCCAGTCCACCGAGCCTGCGAGAAAAAACAAAACCGCTCCGATCAAAAGCCAAATGACCTGGCGATTAAAAAAGTAGTCGCCGGCCCCGAGCTCCGCCGCCGGGGCGCCTAGTCCTTTCATCGTTACAAGTCCCGCCAAAAAAAGCGGAACCAGAACCGCAACCAGTGCCCAATCAACATTCGGCCTTTGTAAGATTTTCTGCATTGGAGATATCATAGCATGTTTGACAAAATACCCTCAAAAAGGTATAACTGAGAACGACATTAGGAGAAAAAATTAAAGTAATTTCTCCTGAAAAAAGTTCGTTCTTTGGAGGTGAACATGAGCAGATTGGAAGAAGTCATAGTTGCTGTCGATAAAGCTCTGGACAAATCCAAATCTCCGGACGCCGATCTCAAGTTTCTCAAGGGCCTGGAGATGCAGATAAAGAAAATCCAGGAGGCCATTGCCGCCGGAACCGATGTTTCGCCGGGAGAGGTTCTCAATCTTCTCCCGCTGGACACGGAACTCAACGCGGAGGCGGAACGCCAGTTCACGGCATTCAAGGAATGGATGAGGCGGCACGGCTGACATTATATCAAACCAGTTGAGAATTCAGAGGAGGTGTTCCAAATAAAAAACGAAAGGAGGCAAGGGCGATGGAAAAAATGATCCGGGAGCTAAAACGATTGCTCCAAAGATTCGAAGAGAACATGGAGCATGAGAGACAGTGCCAAGCGCACTGGGATCTCGTGGACCGCGACCGCTGATTTAGGCGGCCTGTCCCGAACAAACAAAGAGTCTGCTTGCTTTTACAGGAGCAGGCTCTTTTGTTTTGCTATTCCGTCAGATTCGTCCGCGCCAAAACCTCAATCGTCTCCGGGGGCGGGTCAAATGGCTGGCGCCAGGTGAAAACGACTTCGCGCGCCGCTTCGCCGTCGATTTTATCTATCTGGGAAACCGAAACCCCGAGGGCATTGCCGTTCTTATCAGACAGAACCGCAAAGACAAATACGTTCTTTACGGGGAAAAGAGATTGATTCTGAATTGAAGCGTCCAGCCTGCTAAAATTTTCCCCGCCGGAGGTGGTGCCGCCTTGGGCAAAAAAGTCTTTCCGGGCGACCAGAAGCTGCGGCCGTTCACGCTCAACCCGCTTCCAGGGAATATCGAGAAACTCGATCGTGGCGCGGACGGGAATGCGCTGCAGGGTTTGGACGTCCGGTTCGTATATCAAAAATTTCTCGCGCGGATTTACGAAAGTCTTTCTCTCTTGGAGCGCAATTAAAATATTGTTTTGGTCGTAAAGGCGCAGACGGTAAGTGAGTTTGCCGCTTCCCAGCAGAAGATTCGGGTTTTCGACGAAACTCGCGACCTCCCAATGACCGGGGGCGATCGGGAAAAACCGCGTCCAGAAAATCACCAAATCCTGCGCCCTATCCAAGCAGGATTCGCAAGGTCCGCCGCAGTCCACTCCCGCCTCGCTTTGATTTTGCTTTTTGTCAAAACAGGAAGGCGCCGGGCGCAGCCAATAGACGACGCCGGCGACGATCAAAATCACCGCCAACGCGAAAATTCCCAAAAAGGTCAGCTGCCGTCTCGCGCGCCAAGATAAAGGCATACATCAATTCTACCCTCTGCCACAAACGAATCAAAGTACGGAACGGAAAGTAAAAACGCCCACCTCCCCAAAGAAATGAAAGAGGTGAGCGACAAAGCTGAAGCGACCGTAGCCGCTCAAGAACAAAAAGGGTGGGGAACGGGCTAATTCCCCGAAGAAAGCCCGTCCCCAGACTAGACCGGGATTCGAACCCGCGCTTGGGTATGGCAACCCAAACCGCTCCAAGGCATCTAGCCGTTTATCTGAATAACGGTTAGAACAAACAAGTTTAAGGGCGGGGCCGTCGGGTGTTGTATCAAAACCGCCGAACAAGTTTTAAAGGAACCTTCCTTGGCGTATCTAAAGCGTCCAAGACGCTTCGCCATTTCCGGATAAGTTTATCTCTAAACGGCGGATCCCAGTCTTTCAGTTTGAAAATCGGATGTTCGGCCAGGCAGGAAACAGCACCCCTCACAAACGTACCGACTGGCACCAGAATAGTGGTACAGCCGTACTCCCTGCGTATGGTGGTCGAAGTGCAAAGCGAGATTGGAACCTTAGGTTCAACACTTTCGCTTTCTCTTTCCACGTTGAGCTTCACTGCTTGCATTATCTCTGCCAACGGCCGAAAAACTTTTGGAAATTCAACCTGGGGCCAGAGATGCACGGAATCACGGACAGCTACAACGAACGAACTCTCTTCCATGAAGAGGGTGCGGCCGTCACTTCTTTCCTCCAAGGCGTTGTAATCTCCATGCCTGATCATAACTTGCAAAAATTTTTGTCCTTTCCGTTCGACTACCATTGAACCGCCCATAACTCATACCTCCTTGTAAAAGAAAATAGCCCACTGACATTTTAGCAGGTTGCAAACAGACGTCAAATCCTCTTATTAAATCCTCAAAGTTGGCGACTGCCTACTTTCCCCCCAAAGGAGTATCACCGCGCCCGACTTCGCCTTGACCGTAAATTAAACACTCTAAGCTGGCAACTACTTACTTTCCCCAATAAAGAGTATCATCAGCGCTACCGCGTTTTACGACTCTGTTCGGAATGGGAAGAGGTAGTTCCGCGGCGCTTAGTCACCAGCTTGGAAAGTTCAATCTGCGGCGAAGTCAAGGCGGGCGGGTCGGCAGTACGGCGTTTTACCTGCCCGCATTGCTACGCAAAGCGTTGCGGGCGGGCGACTCTGTTCGGAATGGGAAGAGGTAGTTTCGCCGTCTCAAGTCACCCAAACTGAATATCCAAGCTTTTTATTAATTTATTAATAAGCAAAGATAACGAATCAAATTAAAGGGCCCAAGAGTCTTAAAAAAGACTCTTGGATCGGAGCGGGAATCGACCGATTAGTACTTCTCGGCTAAACGCCTTGCGGCGCTTACACCTGAAGCCTATCAACGTGGTAATCTTCCACGGGTCTTTGCGATTCCTAATCTTGGGGCGTGCTTCGCGCTTAGATGCTTTCAGCGCTTATCACTCAATGACTTAGCTACCAAGCGTTGCCCTTGGCAGGACAGCTCGTACACCAGAGGTCACCTCCTCCCGGTCCTCTCGTACTAGGGAGAACCCCCCTCAAGAATCAACGCCTGCAGTAGATAGGAGACCGACCTGTCTCACGACGGTCTGAACCCAGCTCACGTACCTTTTTAATGGGCGAACAGCCCAACCCTTGGGACCTTCTCCAGCCCCAGG
>CAZPXU010000024.1:0-4451 GCA_964590055.1 uncultured Candidatus Saccharibacteria bacterium
TCCTCGCGTTTCGCCAGTTCGTTTATGATGGCGGTGCGGTTAAACGGCATGGCTTTCGACATCATGTTTTTAAGCTCCAGGTTGGTTTTGTCTTCGTAGGTTTTCTGAAGCTCGGCGATGCGCGCTCGGGAAGACGCGGCCACCGCGGCCGCTCCGGCGGTGGTTACTCCACCCACAAGCGGAACCCGTCTCAACAAGTTTCCGAAAGTGGCGGCGGCTTTCGTAATCCGGCCTCTTCCTTCGCCCGTGGCGAACGCTTCCGCCATGGGGGCGGCGGCGCGCCTGGCCATTCTAAGGGGGACTCTGCCGGCATAGCCCTTAAACCATTTCCCGATTTTTTGGCTCTGCCCGATGGCGGCCCCCGCCCCGGCGACGCCCATCTGCTTTGCCAGAAGGAGCGAGGCCAAAAGAAGCACGACCGTGACGGCCGCCTGCATGAAGAGCAGGAATAAAAATTCCGAAATTCTCTGGACCTGCCCGGCTTTCCCCAGGAACTGGGCGAAGCCGGATCGGAGAACCATAACGGCTATGACCAAAAGGAACATGAAGGCCGGGGCGAAGACGGCCTGATCGAAAAGCGTTCGCCACCAGCGCTGGGCGTATCCCCTGGTCTCGGGTAGAATCAGGAAAACGAAACCGAACGGGGCAAGAATTAAGAGGAGCCATAAAAGCGCCATGCGGGTGATTAACAAAAACGCCCCCCACATGAGCACGAAAGCCGCCACTAAAATGATGAAAGTTCCCAGAAACGAGATTTCCAAAATCGCCAGCAGAATATCCAGCCCCGTGCCTTTAAATTGGGGGTCGTCGTAGGGTATGTTTAAAAATAGTTTTTGCGGCGAGAATCCTCCCACGATCGCGTCCGAGAAATTTTTGCGGAAACGGAACTGCAAGAACGCCTGTCCGGCGGCGTCGCTGACGCCGGTCTGGGCGTTGTAAATCGTGGCGGCCAGGGAATTCGAGACGAAAATCACGCTCTGGGCGGCAAGAAAGCTGAAGTTCACCAAAAGCGCGATTATGATCAGCTTGGTTAGAAGCTGTTTTGCGCCGTAGGACTCAATCTGCAAAATGGTGGCAATCGCGATAAAGAGCAAAATGAAGATGAAAAATATGTTCACGATGTCGCGCGAGAAGGCCCAGCCGACCCCCAGGGCCGGTATGATGGCCGAAGTGTAGTTTTCGTTCGCGAGCGTGATTCCCAGGGAAGCGTTAAACAGGTACCCCGCGGCGTTGAGCAAAATCCCCACGATCTTAAGCCAGATAAATCCAATCCAATTTGCCAGATAGGAGATGCAAAAGCCGAGCTGGGCGAAAAGACCCACGGTACATTTTGCGATAGCCCCGAGCTTGGAGAAGTTCCTTTGAAACATTTCCTCGAGAGGATTGCCTTGGTTGGCCTGAGTTTGGGTTTGTCCAACCGTCGTCTGCGAGCCCGCACTCTGGGCTTGGGCGGCCGGAGCGTAGACAAGCTGGGCCGTTAAAATCCCCGCGAGTAGAACCGGAACTATTATTTTTTTGAAAGCATTCGCGCTCATCTTGGTGATGCCGCCTGGCTCGAGGTGGCCGTCGAGCTCGCCACGGTTACGTTAATCTGCAAACTTAACCCGGTGTTTCCCGAGGTGTCGCGGGCTTTGGCGCTTAAAATATGCGGTCCGGAGGTGGCGGTTCTCGTATCCCAGATGGCGCTATAGGGAAGGGTGAATACTTCAAGCCCCAGGTTTCTCCCGTCAAGGAGAAACTGCACGTTTAAGACCGCTATATTGTCGAAAGCGACTGCGGAGACGGTGGTGGTCCCGGAGACGGTCGAGTTGTTGGGCGGCGAGGTGACGGATACGGAGGGTGGGGCGCTATCCGGCCCGATCCGGAAGCGCTCGGTGTCAAAAGACTTGAAACTCCCCCCGCCGGTGAGCGCCCAGCTCGTAATCTGTTCCAAAAGCACGCCCACCACCTCATTGATGCTGTCCGCCACTTTTAGGCTGTCTACGTCAATGCCGAAAGTTTCTCTCGCGGCCTCCGCCACGATGCCTCCCGGGGTGACGATTTCGCAGTCAATCGCGTATCCGGCGTCGGTCTCCTCGCACTTTTTGTAGGCTAAAAGCCCCCCGCCCGTCGTCTGGAGCTCGGTCTGGGTTTTAAGGAGAGTTTCCGATTGGATGCCGGCGGCCTCGTCCAAAGAGGTCAGAAACGAACCGATGGGGTTGTTCTGCGGCTCCAGCAGCGCTTCCCAGGCCGCGGAGCCGCCTTGGGTGAAATCTATGCGGAAGTTTTCGATGTTGCTTATGATTTGGCTAAGAGTGCAGCGCGCTCTTTCCTCGAAGCCGCGCCCCCGCGAGAGCGTCGTATTCAGTAAGTTTCCGAGATTGACCCTGAAGGGGCTGCAAATTTTATTCATGAACTCCGGGCTGGTTACGCGCTCGAGGAAAATCCCCGCGGCGTTGTCGAGTTCGCGCCCGAAATGCGTCCCGAAATCCTCCACATACAAAGGGCTTCCCTGGATCCCACCCGTCCGTATCCAGTTGACGAGGCTCGTGGTCAGCGCCCTCAAAATGGTGCGGCTGACGCAGTAGCCGATTTTGTCCAGAGCGACGCCGCCTTGCACCATTATCTGCTCGCACGGGGTCGGGATGGTGGGGTATTGGAAAGGGGTCGGGCCGACGCTTTTCAGGCGGAGCGCGTACAAGGATTCGCCGGCGCCGGGGATTTGCCCCTGCAAAGTCCGATTGCTCGTGTCGATTAGTTGATGGGTGTTTTCATCAAATACCGGCACGTCCGCCCGTGCTTCTTTTACAAGGAAAGAAAACGCGACAGCCAAAACCGCGATCGTTAGGAGTAGCGCCGGGATATTTTTATATTTTTTGAAAAAGAAATTCATTTTTCATTGAAAGAGACGATAAGCGCCCTCTTTCGGGCCGAAACTGATTCCTTTCTCCAAAAGGTTCTGGCCGGTCGCGTTGTGGAATTTTTTTATTTCTTTCATGAGTTTGATTCTCCCGTCCAGCACCGCGAGCGCCCGCAGGGGATCTCGGTCGGCGTTTCTTATGATTTCCACCAGGCGCTTGCTTTTGAGAAGATAATTCAGTTCGGCGAGCGCGAAGTCTTCCTCGCTTTTCGGCACCGGAATTTTTTTCACCTGCCGGAAGCTTTCCTCAAAGGCGTAGATGACTTCGTCGATTTTTCCGATCCCGCTCAAGTCTTCGTTCGCAAGCGCCTGGGCGAGGATGGCAATGTCGTCTTTTTTCAAAGTGAGGAAGGTTTTTTCATAAACCCCGTAGACTTGATTGAAATACTTTTTAACCGCGGCCGGGTCATTTTGGGATGAGATTTGAAGCTCTCCTCTTTTGATCTCCGGCACCTCGCCCAACAGCTCTTCCCTCTCCGGCAGGAGCTCCGGGAGAATTTCGACGGCGGTGGGATCAAGCCCTCGCGCCTGCAGGATTCGCGGCCCCATGGTTCTGGAAAAAGCTTCGGAAAACTGCTCGGTGAAATTAAAACCGGCTTCCAGGTCTAAAATATCTGCGGTTTGCGGCAGCAGCCCTTCGTATTTGTCGTCCGGGCCGGCCGCCAGGGGGTCTCTTCTCTCCCTGATTTCCTGGCCGTCAAGAGTCCCGTCCCCGTCGGTGTCGGGGTTGTCGGGCTCGGTTCTCCAAAGCTCTTCCTCCCAGTCTTTAAGCCCGTCTCCGTCCCCGTCGTTGTTTAAGGCCGAGCTTTTTTCCCGTGTCTGGTTAAAAACCGCGTTTTTTGGCACCGCGGTTTTTAGGGGAAGCCAAAACCAGCCTGCAAGCCCCAGGCCTAGAGCTAGAAGCAAAATCAGTATTTTGTTGGACGGTAAATACTTCAAAACAGGGTAAGTCTGGGCAGACTATCCCTTTCTATATAGTAGCGCTTTCCTTGTGAGAATTTTGTGTATAAATGGTGCAGGAGGTGTGCGTCAGCTGTGCGATAATACAAGGGGTAGCTCGGATTTTATGCCGGAGAGCCAAAGAAGTTTAATTTTGACCATTTTTGCCGTCTTACTGGCGACGGCGCTTTTCCTTTTTTATGTCTGGCGCGATGCCGCGAGGCCTGCTTCTCCTGTGGCCGAAAAAGCGGATGAAACAACCCGGTCTTTGACAGAATTTGCGCCTCTTCCGTCTCCCTCCCGTCCCGGCGGGCTTTTGGACCGGTCTCAAGCGGCGCCCGGTTTCGAGCCGTCTTCTTCCAAAGGAAGTTTTTACTCGAGCCTCGCCCCCCCGGAAGCATCTTTGTCGGGGGAGGAAACCGTTCCCGATTTTTTGGGGGTGCTTTTTAAAACGTTTCAAGATGCTTTCGTTTCCCCTGCGCCTGGCCCTCCGCCGCCTTCCCCGCCCCCCTCCCAGATTACCGTCACCCCCCAGGAGCTTTTCGAGTTCGGCTATCCTCCGGATTTTTTTCAGGGCGCTCTTCAGCACGGCCGCGGAATCCTTCTCGCCCTT
>CAZPXU010000024.1:4461-9584 GCA_964590055.1 uncultured Candidatus Saccharibacteria bacterium
GCTATCCTCCGGATTATCTTCAAATTCTCCGCGATTTCAATCAGCTCATGATAGATAGCGGGTTTTTGAAAGCGGGAGAAAAATATCCTCTTTCTTCGCTGGAGGAAGTGAATTTGTTTCAGGATAAAATCGCGGAGTTTTTGATGTCGCTTGAGGTTTTCGCGGACGAGGAAGGCGTCATCCCCGCTCCCTACACCGCCGAGGACGCCGAGAGTTTCCGGAAAGCGTATCGCGAGACCCTGCCCGAGTTATGGGAAAAAGAACTGCGGGCGGAAAAGATGGGCGGGACTAGCCTCTTTTGGCCGTCGAAGTTTCTGTATGCTTACGAGGCCGCGAGCGCGAGGAGCAAATCCTCGGCCGTTTTGGCCGCTTTGACGCAAAATCTAATTTCCGTTGCGGAGGCATCGCATGTTATGTCGCCACAGTGTTACAGGGAGGGCTCCCCGAACCTTCAAAGAGGATCTCAAAGACGTCCTTTGGAGGAGTGTTGCAATTGCGGATATAGACTGGTGTGCAGCAGAAGAAGATGTTTTTATGTCCGGGAGGAAGATTGCGGGCATTCCGGGGAACGTTGTACCATACAAACCGGCTGTTTGAATTATTCCTGCCCGGGCCTTCCCGCCATTTGGGACCCCGATTCCGGAATCTGCGGCTGCCATATTTAGTTTTGCGGGCTTGCAAGCTTTGTCCAATTTTCAAGCGAAAGCTCCTGGGGACGCTTGGTTTGGTATTGGGAGGGGAGTTTGAAGTGCTTCAGGGATTGCCGGAGCATTTTGCGTTTTTGCTGGAAGGCCCGGCGGGCAAGTTTAAAAATCTGCTCCAGTTTTTTTGGTTTTTGGTTTTTAATTTTTGATATTTTAATTATCGCCGAGTCCACTTTGGGTGGTGGGGAAAAATATCCCCGCGAAACTTTTCTGATAAACTTCGGCTTCGCGTAGGCCTGGACCGCGAGCGCGAGTAAATTCATCCCGGGGGGCTTGGCCAGAATTCTTCTCGCGACCTCGTACTGCACCATCAAAACCATCAATTTCGGCTTGTTTTTTCCCTCCAGGAAAGTCCGCAAAAACCGCGAGGTAAGGTAATACGGAAGATTAGCTACGATTTTGAATTTTGATTTGTCATTTTGATTTTTGATTTTTGATTTTTGAATTTTCAAGATGTCTCCCTCAATTATCTTGACATTCTTGTGGGGCTTGAACTTGCTCCGGAGAAGCGGTATCAACCCGCTGTCCTTTTCAACCGCGATGACTTTCCCGGCTCTCGCCGCAAGAAATTCCGTGAGCTCTCCCCTGCCAGGCCCGACTTCCAGCACTGCGTCTTTTTTTGAAAGCTCCGCCGCGCGGCACATCTCCTCCAAAATTGTTTTATTCTTCAAAAAATGTTGTCCCAGCCACTTTTTGGGGCGCATGTTATTCCAGCGTTATTATTTTTTCCGGAGTTTTCTCCAAAAGTTCGGGCGGGATGTCGAAAAGAAAATTCGAAGGACGGTTTATCTGGCGCGAGCCGAAAATCGTGCGGAAGACGGCGTAGGAAAGATAGACTCTTTCCTTCGCGCGCGTCAGAGCCACGTAGAACAGCCGCCTTTCCTCTTCGCTTTTTGTTTCCTCGGCAAGGTGCGGCCCGCCCGCCTGGACTTCGTCCATGCGAAGTCGGGCGGGGAAAAGTCCTTCCTCAAGCCCCGCGATGAAAACGATTTTAAACTCCAGTCCCTTGGCGGCGTGCACGGTCATAAGTTTTACGGCGTTTTCGGATTTGATCGTGTCCTGCTCGGACATCAAGGCCGCTTCCTCCAGGAGAGACAAAATTCCTTCCGGCGGCTTTTTGTCGTCGAAGCGCTTGGCGAGCGTTACGAGCTCTTTGATGTTGGCCAGGCGCATCTCTCCCTCCTCCGTCCCGTCGTCCAGGTATTCTTCAAGCCCGCTTTTCTTGATGATGCTCTTCAAGGCCTCGCTTGCGCTCTTTGATTTGAGCTCTTTTTGGGCCTCCTCCAAGATTTTTTTAAACGCCGAGATTTTTGCCTCCTCCGGTTTGGAAAGAGTGTCTCCCGCCAGGTATTTTGTCGTGAGAGCTTTCCCGATGCCGCGAGGCGGCAGATTTATGATTCTTTTGCGCGACAACAAATCCTCCGGATTTAACGCCGCCTTGACGTAGGCAAGCGCGTCTTTGACTTCTCTCCGCTCGTAGAATTTGACGCCGATAACCTGGTAGGGAATGTTCTTCGCGAGCATTTTTTCCTCCAAAACGCGCGACTGGAAGTTGGTGCGGTACAAAACGGCGATTTCCCTCGGCTCTACCCCCACACCAAAATTTTTGGTGTGGGGGTCAATTTTTTCCTTCATCAGCGAGCGCGTAAGTTCCGCCACAAATTGGGCTTCTTCGTCCTCGTTTGCGGCCTCAAACAAAGTCAGCTTGGCACCCCCGGCTCTTTGCGAGAAAAGGTTTTTTGGGACGCGGAATTTGTTTTTCACGATCACGGCGTTCGCCGCGTCGAGAATCAGCCGGGTCGAGCGGTAGTTTTCCTCGAGCGTAATCAAAGTCGCCTCGGGCCAGTCGCGCTCAAAGTGGAGAATGTTCCGGAAGTCCGCTCCGCGCCAGGAGTAAATTGCCTGGTCTATGTCCCCGACCACGCAGATGTTTTTGTATTTTTCGGCGAGTTTTTTGGTCAGATGGTACTGAACCAGATTCGTGTCCTGATATTCGTCCACGTGGATGTATCTCCAGCGTTCCTGCCAGCGCTCGAGGACCTCCGGCCTCTTTGAAAAAAGCTCCACGGTTTTCAGGAGGAGGTCGTCGAAATCAAGCGCGTTCGATTTTCGGAGCTTTTCTTCGTAGCGCTCCCAGACCCTCGCCAGAATTTGAGGAAAATATTCCAGCCCGCTTGCGCCCGGTTTTCCAAGGTCCTCCATCTCGTTCTTTTTTCTGGAAACGAGCGAGCGCATGCGCCTCGGCTCAAACTGTTTTGGGTCAAGCCCGAGCTCCCCTAGAGATTCTTTTATCAGGCTTAGCGCGTCTTCTTCGTCCAAGATCGAAAAAGATTTTTTAATCCCTATTTTGTCTCCCGCCTCCCGCAAAATGAAGGCCGAGAGCGCGTGGAAGGTTCCAATCCAGGGAACGGAGATGCGCCCTCCCGCTTTCAGGAGACTCAAAATCCTGTTTTTCATCTCTCCCGCCGCCTTGTTGGTGAAGGTTATGGCTAAAATTGCCGAGGGGCTGACCCCTTTTTCAATCAGATGGGCGATTCTATGGGCAAGCACCATGGTTTTGCCCGAGCCGGCGCCGGCCGCGATCAAAACTGGCCCCTTGGTGGCCAAAACCGCCCGTTCCTGGGCTTCGTTCAGTTCCGAGAGAGCCGATTTTTTAAGCATAAAACAAGGATAGCACGCAAGGTTTGGCTCTCCAATTTTTGGCTTCAGATAAGGTTTTTTGACACTTTGGGCTAAAACCAGTCTGGTTTTTTCTGGGGATAAATATTTGAACATGCCATGAATAAATGGTAAAGTGGCTATGACCTGAAGAAAAGACCTGTTGGGGCAAAATCCGGCCGTAAGGCCCAAAAGGTGCGAGCCCCTGCACGGTCAAACCGCACGCATGCGCCCTTTTAGGGCGGGGTTTGAAGGAACTCGGGTCTTAATTTGGCTTTACACAATCAGCAACACCCGGAAAAATAAGCTTTCTTCCCTTTGGGAGAAAAAAACCCTCGGGCTTTGGGCGCTCGCAGTGTTTTTTTTCCTTGCGGCCGGCTTTCTGTCCCCCGCCCGGGCCTCCTTTTTCGATTTTATTGAAAAAATTCTGGGTTCGTCCGACCAATCTTCGAAAGGAGCGGTGAATTCCCAGATTCTGCCTCTGCTCTCCGCTCCCCGGAACCAAGATTTACTCGCCGGACAGGGCGGCGGCGACATCACCGTGGTTGGGAATTCGGCCTTGCTGCCCGCGACCGGGCCGTTGGGCTCCATCGCGGACGTGGTGGATGGAAAATCTGAATCCATCTCGCTCTATGTCGTTCGAGACGAAGATTCCTTGAGCACTATCGCCAAGATGCATAGGGTGTCGGTTAACACCATTCGCTGGGCCAATGACCTGACAACCTCAACCGTCATAAAGCCCGGGCAGATTTTAGTGATTTTGCCCATTGACAGCATCCAGCACACGGCGGCTAAGGGCGAGACGCTCGAGAAAATTGTCAAGAAATACGGGGGCGACCTCAATGAAACTCTGATTTTCAACGGATGGCCTCCCGGTTATGAGCCGGAGGCCGGAACGATTGTGATCATTCCGAATGGGGAAGGCGAAGCGTTGACGAATTCCGGCACGGCGGCGCGGGGCGCCGGCGGCCCCGTTTATGCCGGGTATTATATCCGGCCGATAATTGGAGGAAGAATATCACAGGGTTTGCATGGATTTAAAAACTCCGGCAAGGATTTTGCAACCTACTGCGGCGCTCCGATTTTGGCCTCCGCCAGGGGAACGGTCATAGTTGCGCGTTTGCAGGGCTGGAACAGCGGCTACGGCTTGTATGTGGTCATCGCGCATCCGAACGGAACCCAGACGCTCTATGCCCACATGAGCAGGATCGCCGTCTCGGTCGGGTGGAACGTGGCCCAAGGTCAGGTAATCGGCTATGTGGGCTCAACCGGCCTTTCCACCGGTTGCCATGTGCATCTTGAGGTCCGGGGAGCCGCATATCCCAATATATAATAGCGATACTAATATACAACTTCATACGAATGCTATGAATAAAGGCCTAAAACAAGGCCTTTTTTGATGCTCGCGAGACATTGACAAAACTTTGTTTTGGATGTATACTTCAGCGTAACAAAATAGGTTCCAAGGTTTTAGAAAAGAGAAAGGAGCCCCGACTATGTTGGAGAAAACAATTGTAGGAGGTCGCCTCCGGTGGATTGTCGCAGGGGTGTATTATGCCCGGCTGCGAGATGCCATTGAAGCGGTGGAGGGAACTAAGTGATACAACGGGAGCGAACATGCAACATCGTTCGTTCTCCCACCTTAGGGCAGAGGGCAAGAAATTATAATTTACATTTAAAATAAATCTTGCTATCGTCTGCCCTGAGGCGGGAGTGTTCTTTGTAAAATCGCCGGAGTGTCTTCATCTCCCGAAGGCAAAT
>CAZPXU010000025.1:0-9189 GCA_964590055.1 uncultured Candidatus Saccharibacteria bacterium
GCATTTGAGATTTTTTTTTTTTTTTTAAAGCATTTCAACGGAGGCGGCAAAGCAAGTAAATTCTTAAAAAGAGTTAATAAATGGGAGCGTCGTTCAACGGCAGGACTCTGGTCTCCAAAACCAGTAATCCAGGTTCGAATCCTGGCGCTCCCGCAGGCAACATTTCTTATCGAGGGACCGCCTCAGCTGAGATGGTTTAGCAATTGTGATGCTTTATGGAAAATTTTCAAGAGAATAAAATTTTTAGCGACGTTTTTTGTCGTTATTTAAAAAAGGGATTTGATTGGAATTATAAATCAATTAATCCTCGAGGGGTTTATATACCAAAAGATTATCCCGATATCGACGTAATTTTAAATTCGGGAGAAAGAGAACCTTTGTATTTGCAATTAAAACAACCAATCGATTTTGAGAACCGAAACTATATAATGACTAAGTCTTGGATTAAAATTTTTAAAAATCGCCCTCTTGAAGTTGCTGTTAAAAAAGCAGAAGAGAATTATATTAAAAAAAATAAGAATATTCGCAACATCATTTTAGTGTTGCATATAGGAATATGGAATGGGTATTCTATACCAGAAGACGATTTCTTTATAAATAAGGAAAATTTTAAAGAAAGCATTTTTAAAGGAATATATATGGTTTCTCCAGAGCATGAACTTTGGAGTGCAGAACGCGGTAAGGAAATTCAAGATGAATTTGTTTTTGAGATTAAAAACGCTTTTTAGTTTTAGATCAACTCACATCGCAACTATGTCTCGTCAAAAACCAAAACGAATAATTGTTAAAAAACTTGAACCCCGTCGTTCGCGTCGGACGGGGCCGAAAACTTTGCCGTGGGCGACCAAAAAATGGGGCCGGGAAAGCTTGCGGAAACAAGAGAGGCGAGGCAGATAACGCCCCGCAGTTGACGGATTATTTTAATAATGCTATTTTTATTTTGTTCTTTTAAGCATCAATCGTTTGGGATGCCGTGTTAAATCTGCCCAGGAAAGGAGAAAGACTCTTATGCAGAAACCGGATTGTTCTGATTACGGATTAACCGCCGAATTTATCGCAGACCATGGCCGCTGGCGGCGCTCCCGGGGAAGACGCCCCTGTCTACCGTTTGAAGATGAGCATAATCCCAGGAAAGCGTTGACCTTGGCGGAAAACATGGTCAGAAGATGGAAAGTCTCACCCTCGGCCTGGAAATTCCGGGGACGGCTCAAATATACGGGGTGGCTCTTTCCTTGGAAGCTGGTGATGGAGCTCGGCGAGGTTGACCTCTGGCCGATTGCCGTTAGGTTTTTCGCGCGGCTGAAAGACAATTTTGTTTTCCACGAGCAGATGTACGATGGATACCGGCTTTTCGCCGACGAGACTCGCGGATACCGTCTCGGCTACGAGTTTGAGAAATTTATCTGCCTCTCGAGGGAAAAGGGAGACGATTTCATAAATATTCTTCCTTTTTTTGAGACCGCGCTTATCCGGCTTTCCGGCCGCTTGGTTGAAGTCGAGGTCAGCCCCGCGGAATTGAAATTCTCGGCGGACAAAACCGAGAAAGTCCACTCGGTGCGCATAACCGATGACTGGACTGCCCGGGTTTCAGAGACGGTCGTAAAGAGGGTTTGCAAAAGAGGCAGGCCGGATTGCTGTATCTTTCTGAAGCGGCACGCCGACGATTCCTTTTGTACGAAGTTCGATGTGAATACCGCCAGGCTGCGTCTCGAGCAACTTTCCGAAGGGAGGTCGCGAGCAACCAGAATAGGAAACTGCGCCCTTGCGGGGAGAGCGGAGAGAAAAGAAAGAAAGACGCGTCGCGCCGTCACATAACATCCGGCGGCGCCCGAGAAATAAAAAGGTGTGTTGGAGAAATATCCGCGCACCTTTTTAATTCCCGACTTTCTGGGCGGGAACTTTACTTTATTCCGAATTTTTGCTAGCTTTTGTCCAACAAGTCTTTTAACGAAGGGAGGGTAGCTAAGATGCTAAGCATCGGCAGTAATCTTCGGGGCATCAGTTGGCCCATGTCTAAAAATCAGGATGCGGCTTTGTGCAGATGGAGAGAGATGCTGAAGAGCGGCGAATTGCGTCCGGAATTTCAGAAGATGGCTGTGGAGCACGCCAGAATTATAGGCGAGGTCACCGGCACGAAGATGAGTTGGAACTGGGAGACATTCTCTCTGGCATTTCCCCTGGATGGTTCGGCCAGCTCTGTTTGGTACGACTTCGCGCATCGCGCCTGGACAGACCATAATCCCACCGCTTCGAAAACCGTAGCCGCCTTGTCGTTTCTCTGCTGGCTGGTTAACATGTATCTGGACGAAGCTCTGGTATCTAAGCTCGGCGTCACGTAGGAGGCAAAAAGCAACGAGCCCCGTTCTGTTTTACAGGCGGGGCTCGGAAATTTTATGGTAAAATTTTTAGATGGACGAATTGGTTAAAAATCTGAAAGAATCGGGGGTTTTAAAGTCGCCTCAAATCATTGAGGCCTTTTTGAAGGTGGACAGAAAAGATTTTGTTCCGAAAGATATGCAAAATCTGGCTTACCTGGACCAGGCGCTTTCTATCGGCCACGGCCAGACCATCTCCCAGCCCTGGACCGTGGCGTTCATGCTGGAGCTTTTGGGGCCCAAAGCTGGGGATAATATCATGGATGTAGGCTACGGCTCCGGTTGGGCCGCCGCCCTTTTGGCTCATATTGTCGGTCCGCCGGTTGGCGGAGGGAAAATTTACGCTTTTGAACGAGTCGAGGAGCTTTGCCATTTTGGAGAAGAGAACGTTTTAAAATTTCCGGTGTTGAGGGAAAGAATCGCTTTTTTCTGCCGGGACGCCTCGGGGGGCGTCTCGGGAGAGGCGTTCGACGGCATTATCGCCGCCGCCGAAGTTTCCGAGGCGCCGGAAGCCTGGCGAGAGCAGTTGAAAGTCGGAGGACGCCTAGTCTATCCTAAGGCGGGGGCGGTTTTTAAAGAGGCAAAAAAGGATGAAAATAATTTTGCGGTTGAAAAATATCCCGGTTTTGCGTTTGTGCCGTTTGTAAAAGATGCCGATTAGCGACGAGAAAAAAAAGAAGCTCGCTTTTTTAGGAATGGCGCTCGCGGTTTTGGGCGGCCTTTTTCTCCTGGTTTATGATTTTCTTACGCCGAACGCGGTCGTTCCGGTGAAGCTGGTCCGGGTTACCGTTCCGGAGGGCTTTAACGTCCGGCAGATTGCTAGAAGACTGGAGGAGGCAGGGCTTTTCCCGGCCGAGGATTTTATAAAACTCGCCCAGCAGGAAGAGGGATTTTTATTTCCTGACACCTACGAGTTTTACGGGCACGCTCTGCCCCGGGACGTGATTTTGAAAATGAAGGAAAACTTTGACAGGAAACTCTCGCCGTATCTGCCGGAGGCCGAGCGCGAGGGCAGGACTTTGCGGGAGATAATCATCATGGCTTCTTTGCTGGAAGAGGAAGTCCACGGGGAAGCCGACCGGAAAACGGTCGCCGGAATTTTGTGGAAGCGTCTGGATGAGAAAGCGGCTTTGCGGGTGGACGCCACGCTCACTTATCTCACCGGGAAAACGTCCGCCGAGCTTACGGACCGGGACTTGAAACTGGACTCCCCGTACAATACCTACCTTTACCCGGGGCTTCCGGCCGGGCCGATTTCGAATCCCGGGCTGGAAACGATTAAAGCCGCGCTGTATCCCGCCGCCTCGCCTTACTGGTATTATCTCTCCGACCAGGGCGGCCAGATCCGCTACGCCCGCGATTTTGAGGAGCATAAACAAAACCGCCTCAAATACTTGCGCTAATTCACAGTTTCTGCGTTGCCTCTTTTGGACCGTTTGCTATAAGAAGGTTAAGGGGGCTTTGCCCTTTAATAACCAGACGAAAGGAGGGGTGTTATGGAAACACCTGGCAGTAAGATTCTTCAAGCATCCAGCGGCGCCCCTTCGGGGTTTAGGGCGTGGCTTGCCGATGCCTTGTTTTTTCAGAAAGAACTTTTCGGGGAGCTGGTCCAAGCGTTGAAGATTTGCGGGATAGCCCAGGACGAATCTCAAGCTTTGGAGTATTTGTCGAGGCTCGCCCAGGAGTCCGGCCAAAATCCCAAAAATCATCTTGCGCTGGGCGATATTTCGGGCGAGAGGAAGGTTGCTTACGCAGCCGAACTCAAACGTCGCCTAAATGCCAAGGTTGGCCCGAGCGCGGACCCATATCGGTTTTTGGGGAAAATCGCTCACTTAGCGATACCGGGGTTGTTCGTTTCCGATCTGCACCTGCGGGGCGCGAAATTGCCGCGGGAGCAAAGTGACAGACAAGAGGCGCTGCCGTTTGGAAGTTTCGATCCTCAACTGGATTTTTTTGAGGAGACGAACGGCAAAGGAAGTTTTGAGCAAAGAACGGACGGCCGCAACTTGAGCTGGCGCTCCGCCCGGACTGTTTTTAAGGCCGTGGAACGGGCCTTACAAGACGCCCGGCAGATTCTGGAAAGTGAAGACCAGCAATACTACCGTCTCTCCATCAAGAAGCTCGCGCGCGCCCTGGTCCCGGTTTTCGGGGCTTGGACGGAGAAAGTGGAAGAATATCCCGCTGTGCCAAATTACGCGATTTTGGCGGCTTTGATGAGCTGGGCGTCAGCGGCGCTCTATTACTGGCACCGAACCGGCCGAAGGGTTTTATTTCGGGAGATGGCGGTGATGTCGCCCGGGCGCGGATTTTCCGGAGGACGGCTTGATGCGATGGAGCTCGTGCGCCTGGACGGGGAACGGTTTAAGAAGTCCGAGCTCAAAATGCTTTCGAGACTTTTGACGTATCCCGTTCGGTCTGCCGGGCATCTTTTGTGGGAGCTTCGGAATTTCCAGCGACTTGAACTTGCCGTCCGGGTAATCGACTGGAAATTCGTCACCGGAGATTCTCCGACGGGGGGGATCATCAAGTCTGCTGATATTTCTTCCGGTCCGATTTCCGATCACGCCGAGCAGGTGCAGTGGTATTTAAGCCTGGCGGTGGTTGACTCCCTGCATTTTGGCGGGCGGCGGCTGGAGCCTTTCTCCTGGCATAGGTTTTTGGAGCAAAGGCAGCTGGAGGGCAGGTTGGAATATTTCCTGCCTTCGGACGTGGTGGTGCATCCGGTGGCTTCAAGTTCCTCCGAACTTCAGGAAAACCTGATCGAAATCGCGGAGGGCTTCAAAGAAGCGCCAGCGCGCGCGATGCGGCGGGGCCTCTGGAATTTATTTTTGAGGCACGCCCTAGAGAAACTGAAAAACGGCAACGGGGAGAATCACGAAAACGGCGGCATGAAACGCAGTTCCGCCGTTCCGGTTAGCGCTCCTTTATTCCCGGATGAGCGAAACGCCATTCCGTTCGTTCGGCGCTACCAGCGTCCGAGAACCTTTCTGGACGGACGGGGCATCATCGAAATCGTGGCGCATAACCGCGAAGGAAAGCCAGTTTATGAGATGCGTTACGACCGGCTTCTGGAGGCGATTGAAGCGGGGAGCGTCGAGGTTGGCAGAAATTTCCAGCCGGGACGCAACTCCCACATCTCCTGCGTCATGCCGGAGCATCCGGAGCGTACTCCCTCCATGAGAATTTTCATTCAGGACCCGAAACCGTCGTTTCATTGCTTCGGCTGTTGGGCTCATGGATACGTTAACGTCATGTCCGTGCCGGTGGATCTGGATGTGGTGGTAAAGCCCGGAAGCGGCAAGTTCGGACGTTTGAAACCGGGAGCCTTGCCGGCAATTCCCGAGGAGCATCACAAGCTGATGGGGCTCGCCCAGGAACTTTTGCAAAGCGAGTTCAGGAAAAGCGAGGGAGAGAGGTATCTGGCGAAAGAAAGATATCTCGATACCGACCTGGCGTTCCAGATGGGCGCGGGGTTCGGCAGCTGGCGGCTCATGGACGGACTGATGGATGCGGGATACAAACTCGACGACCTGATAAAGTCCGGCCTGGTGCTTGTCTCTGAAAAAGTGACTCCCAAAACGGGCATCGGGCCTCTTTTGCAAAGGCGCGGTTTGGCGCCGAGCGAGATGGCTCGGGTGGTCGGGAGGTCCAGGAAGTCGGGTGAGATAACGGGATATCCCTGGTCCATGTTGCAGGGACGGGTGACGTTTCCGCTTCGGTATGAAGGGCGGAGTACCAATTTCTACGGACGCGCGACGGGCGAGCTGGGGCTGAAACACGTTAAGACCTCGAACGGGTTCGAGCAGGGGGGTTTTAACATGGAGGTTCTGGATTCCGGATGCGAGGAAGTGATTTTGGTGGAGGCCGCCATTTGCGTCGTAACGCTCGTGCAGATGGGATACGAATGCGGTATCGGCATGATTGGCTCGAGCAACCATTCGATTCTCGACTGCATCGTGCGCTCCGGAAAAAAGTTGGCCTTGGGTCTTGATATCGACCCGAACAGGCATCAGACCGGGCAGAAAAAAGCGGCGACTATCCTGGAAGCCCTTCAAGAAAGGGGGTTTGCCAGAGCGCGGAACTTTACTGCCGAGTTTGTCGTGGCTAACGGACTGGAAACGTTCAAGGATTGGAATGAGGATTGGGTAAGGCGGGGCCGTTTCCTGACGCCTAAGAACTAGTAGCGGCCGTATTCGTGTTTTATCGAATACGGCCGCTTTACATTTTCCACAGCTTTTGCGTTGTTTCTAGCGCGCCCCCTTGCTATACCAAAAGTAAGGAGGGGAGGATTTTGTCCTTTCCTAATTTAATAAAGAAAGCGGGGTGAGGAATAAATGAGTGATTACGTGGCACCGCCGGACGTGGCGTATGAAACGATGGTGAGGCGGGCGCTTTTCGTCGTTGATGCGGCGGATATGCAAAATCCTGTTTGTTGGAAGCCCAGCGGGAGAAAACCGGATTTGCCGCTCATCGTTATAATTGACTCGCGGCGGAAAATCCTTCGCGGCGAGATTGCTTTCAGTGGTTTCCCCAAAGGAAGCCGCTGGAAGTTGAGCCCGTACAGAAAATGCGGCTCAAAAAATCTTTCAGAGCGCGGGCGCGAGGAGTTGGCGGAGATTTCGCCAGAGCTTGGCGAGACGCTCAAATGGCTGGTGGCGGGCTTGGCCGAAGAGCTCCCCGGCGCAAAGCCGTTTTTTATCAAAAACGGCAACGGCGGGAGGCGATTCTGGACGAATAATTCGAACAGAACCGTCGGGGCTTATTCCTACTACAGCAAGAGTCCTTTCAGGCGAGGAATGAAACTTCGGGTGGCTACGGTGGACAAAGCCCTGGTGTCGTTTTTTGTCCGTGAAGAAGTGCGCGGCACCTGGTGGATGGGGCAGATAAGATGGCTCACAAACCAGTTTAGTCGCCTGGTCTGTGAATACAAAACAACCCGCGGCAAAGGCCTGAAAGGGGTGCTTGAAATTGTTTATGACCGGCCCGACTTTCGAAGACCGGAGATCTTAAGGCCCGCCCTGTTTCGCATTCAGGAAAAGGAACTCATCCTTCAATTTTTGGAGGAGAAAAGAGTGCTTTTAAGAAGCGAAGCGGAGTGGATCAAGCAGGTTCCGGAGGTCGATTCCGGGGGAAGGCGCCTTTGCATGCGCACCAAGAAAGCACGAAGTCGCGGGAGATGCCGAATCTTCGAAGTTTTCAAGGGGAACGACGCTTCCCAGCCTCCTTTCGTTACTGTTCTTTTTCGGAGCGAGCGAGACGGGCATGATGCCGCGCTTTTCTCGCCTCACCCAATTCTCGGGCTCACCGAGCGAACCTGAAAGGGCGTGCGTCACTGCCAATGACGAAACGCCTTTTTTAATTTCTGGTTTTTATGTTTGTCACCCGAGCCAGTTTCTTAGTCTCGGGAATTTTGAGCAGATCGGCAGGCGCAGACACCAGTTTTCAAGCCCCCAGACGCGCCCGGCCCTGGAACTTGCCAGAAAAATCATGAGCAGGGCGTAGATGACGTGTTCATCCACGATGTAGGCGAAAGGGTTGGGATGAGGAAAATCCAGAATGGGGAGATAGTACAGAAGCATCAGCAAGGCGCCGAGAGTCGAGCTTAGCCGGACGAAAACGCCTAAAATCAGCGAGACGCCCAGGAGCGTAAGCCCCCACTCGTTTATGAAATCAATCGCGGGCAGGATATTCGGCTGCAAAAACCAGTGATAAAGTCCCGGGAAGGTCTTCGCGCCCTTGAGATATCCGGCTGAAGTCCACGCCGGATTCAAAACTTTGGTGATGCCGGCGTAGAACATAAACCAGCCCAGAGCAAGCCGCAGGAGAAACAAAGAGAATTTCGCGCTCGGAGTCATGTTAATAAAAGTTAAACTTATAATTTGACGTTTTCTTTAATGTACATGCCGTACTCACATTTTAAGCCCAGACTCTATGCGTTTCAACAAGACCGCGTTGGTGGCGACGATGATGGAAGAAGCCGACATCAAAAGCGCCGAAATCTCCGGGCGCAAGGACCAGCCGAGGGAGTTGTAGAAAACGCCGGCGGCCACGGGAATCGCGAGGATGTTGTAAATTGCCGCCCAGAAAAGATTTTGCTTCATTTTAATAACCGTGGCCTTTGACAGACGGATGGCGGCCACGATGTCATACGGGTCGGATTTCATAAGCACGATGTTGCCGGTTTCGATGGCGACGTCCGTCCCTGCGCCGATGGCAATGCCGATATCCGCTTGCGCCAAGGCCGGTGCGTCGTTTATGCCGTCCCCGACCATGGCGACAAATTTGCCTTCGTCCTGCAATTTTTTGACATACTTTGCTTTGTCTTCCGGGAGCACTTCGGCAAACACCCGGTCAAGACCCAGTTGTCCTCCGATGCCTTCCGCCACTTTTGCGTGGTCTCCCGTAATCATCGCCGCCTCCAGGCCCAGATTCTTGAGTGCCGCCACGGTCTTTTTGGAATTCGCCCGCGGCGGATCCGCGGCGGCGATAACGCCGGCAAAAACGCCGTCAACCGCCAGCAGACTTAAGGTTTTTCCCTCTCCGGCGAGGCGCAGAAGAACGTCTCTCATCGCTTCGGTGCGAACGCCATTGTCCTTAAGCAATTTTTCTTTTCCGGCCAGGACGGTTTTACCGGCAATTTTCGCCTTAAGCCCGTAGCCGGCGACCGATTCAAAATTTTCCATCGGTTCAAGCGGCAGGGCGTTTTGTCTTTCGGTTTCTTCCAAAATCGCCTTGGCCAAGGGATGATTGGACCCTGCTTCCAGACTGGCTTCGTATTTGAGCAGTTCCCGGGCGGTGAAATTATTGAACGCCG
>CAZPXU010000026.1:0-9101 GCA_964590055.1 uncultured Candidatus Saccharibacteria bacterium
ATCTCCACAATATCACCGTCCTCCGCAATGGCGACATTGAGCGGTTTCACCCCGGATTCCATCGCAAGCTCCGCGTGCAGGCGCAACATGAAATAATTCCCGTGCATGGGAATGAAATATTTCGGCTTGATGAGTCCGAACATTTCTTTCAAGTCCTCGCCTTTGGCGTGCCCCGAAGCGTGGATGTCCATGGATTCCGAATGGTAGATTTTACCCGCTTTTTTGTAGAGGAGGTCTTTCAGGCGCTGGACCGAAGCTTCATTTCCGGGGACGACCGAGGAGGAGAAAATTATGGAATCTCTGGGGTTCAACTGCAGATATTTATGTTCGCCGTTCGCAATGCGCATCAGGACGGCGCGGTCTTCTCCCTGCGCTCCGGTGCAGATGATGGTCATTTTTTCAAGCGGCACGGCGGAGACTTCTTCTTTAGTGATAAAAGTCCCTTTTTGGACTTTGAGATACCCCAATTCCTGCGCCACAGCCACGTTGGATTTCATGGAATAGCCCTCAATCAGCACTTTTCGCCCGTATTTTTCGGAAAGCCAGATTAACTGCTGTACCCGGTTCAAAAGGGAGGCGAAAGTCGCCGCGATGATGCGCCCGTCCGCCTTTTGGAAAATTTCTTCAAGATTTTTTTGAATTTCCGATTCGGACATGGTGCGGCCGGCGTCTTTGGCCCCGGTGGAATCCGAAACCATCAGCAAAACCCCGCTCTCGCCGATGGATTTCAGCCGCGCGATGTCGGACGGCTTCTCGTTTACCGGGGTATGGTCGAATTTCCAGTCTCCGGTGTGCACCGCCGTGCCGGCGGGAGTTTTCAGCACCACCCCGACGCAATCAGGGATGTTGTGATTTACATGGAAAAATTCCACCTCAAAAGCTCCCAGTTTCAGTTTGGAGTTTTCATCGATGGTCTCGACTTTCGGGCGCGCGAATTTTTTAAAGTCCTCCTGGCGTTTTAGGATCATGCCGCGGGTTAGGGCGGTGGTGTATAAAACCGGATGCCCCAGCGGTTCCAGAAGATGGGGAATCGCGCCTATATGGTCGTAGTGGCCGTGGGTGATGATGACTCCGCGGATATTCCGTTTTTTGGGTATTAAATACTCGACGTTGGGGATTAAATAATCAATTCCCGGCATGTCTTCCTCCGGGAATTGCAGTCCCATGTCGATGATGACGACATCTTCGCCGTACTCGTAGACGTAGCAGGAGCGCGTTACCTCGCCACACCCGCCGAGGGGCGTAAATTTCAAGGAAAGCTTGCCTGCTTGAGGCGCTTTTCTTATATCGGGACGAGCTCTCGGAGCGTCCCGTCGAGGCCGCGGGCGCCTCTCTAATTGTTTTTGTGGTGTCATACCCGGTAGTAGAAATTCAATTATTTTTTAATTGATAATAGGTTAGTTCTTTTTATTAAGTTTTTGCCCGGTAGTTTTCGACGTTTCTTATAAATTTGCTCGCTTTGCGAGCCAATTGAATTTTCACTACCGGGTCATAGTGGGCGAGAGAGGATTTGAACCTCCATGGGGTTGCCCCCGCACGGCCCTGAACCGTGTGCGTCTGCCAGTTCCGCCACTCGCCCCTTATATTTTTTTAAAGCACTTTTCTATCGTCAAAAATTCCAGATATTTTTCGGGCCTGGTCAGAAATTCCAGATTTGCCGGCTCTTTAATCATTTGGTAGAGGGGGACTTGTCGCCTGAGCCCGAATTTCGGGATTTCGCGGACCCGCAGTTTCATTATTTCCGGAACTTTTTCGTAATAAGCATTTTTTTTGAATTCCACGCTCGTTCCGTCCGCCGATTCCAAAAGATAATATGCCCCTCCGCGCAAGTTTTCAAAAATTTCGTAATCATTTTCGAATTCGGAATTCACCCAGTTTGCCGTTACAAGCGCGGTCGTCTCCGGATTGACGGAAATAAACCCAAAACCCGGCGGGATCAAAACCTTTTCTCCTTCCAAGGCTTCCACCAAATATGCTTCTTCTATCGTTTTCGGGTTGTTTTTTTGGGGGCGCTGGATTAAAAACCAGGCGCGTCCGGACAAAACTTCAAAAACTTCGGGATATCCGACCCCCGCTCCGTTGGCGGGATGATAATGGCCGAAAGTTTTGGGGAGTTCTTGACCTATTTTTTTGGGGAAGATCGCGGTGACGTCATAACGAATTTTCAGCCCGTTTTTGATATTTACGTCCTCTTTTTCTGCAAGATCTCGCCAGACCTCATAAACCACTCGTGGCTCGCGCCCGGACGGCACGTACAGAACCGGGCCCAAAGCCGCCGTCGTTCGCTCCGTTTTCTCTCCGGCTTCAATATTCGGCCCCAGCTTAAGCTCGCCTTTTTCCAGCGCAATGTCAAGCCCGGCCCGTTTGGATAGATTCATATTTTTTTATTTCCCCGGTTTGAATATTTTCCAGACATACCTGGTTTCAAAGTGCCAAAGATGGCTCGCGGAGAATCTTTCCGAGGGAAGCACGATATGTTCGGTGCCCAGACCTTTGAGTTCGGAGGGAATCAAATACAAGTAATGGGGGGAATAGAGGAAAATGGCCGGAGCGTCCTTGATTATTTCTTTTTGGAACTCTGCATATTTTCCCCCTCGTTCCTCCGGAGCAGACAGGGTTCTCGCTTCCTCCAAAATCTTGTCAACCTTGCGGTTGGTATACAGAGCGATATTCAAGCCCGGGTCGTTTCGTTGGGAAGAATGCCAGAAGGCGAAGGGGTCGGGGTCGCGCCCCACCACCTCGCCGAACAAAAGCGCGTCGTATTTTCTGGGGCGAATCACGTTTTGGTTCAGGTCGCTGATTTCAAAAACGCGCACCTCCACTTTTGCCCCGAGCTCTTCCCAACTTTTTCTGAGCACATCGGCGGTCCGGATTAAATCCGGGGAATTGGAGGTAGCGAGGGAAAATATCAGCTGCTTGGCCACCTTTTTCTTCTCCACCTTTTCATAAATTCCGGTCTCGGCGGATTTCCTCCAGCCGTTTTTTTCCAAAAGAGCTTCGGCGGCTTTCAGGTCGTAGATCGCCGGCTCGTTTTCTTCCAAAGCCCCGAATGTCCCGGGCGGGATGGGGGAGTCCAACGCCTCTCCGTAGCCCTGAAGCACCTCCTCGATCACCTCTTTTTTGTTGGTCGCAAGCGCCAGAGCTTCCCGCACCGATTTTTCCGCGAAAAGCGATTGCTCGTTTTGGTTGAAAAATACCCCGAAAACGCGAGGGAGCGTCAGGGTTCGGACCAGGCCGTCTTTTCTCAAAATCTTTTTGATGTTTTGGGGCGATAGCGCTCCCACGGCGTCAACTGTTTTCCGCTCATACGCGCCCAAAAGTTCCACCTCCGAAGGATAAAAATTGAATATCAGTTTTTTAAGGTAAGGTTTTCCCAACAGATAGCCCCGGAAAGGCTCCAAGGCGTAAGAAGTGACGATGCCGCCGGATTCACGCGACACTTTCGAGACTTTGAAGGGGCCGGAGCCCACCGGGTTAATGTTAAACTCTGAAAGCGACATTTGTTCCGGCTGGATGTCTTTCCAAACGTGTTTCGGCAAAATCCCCAGGGTGGCGTTCTCAAGAAAAGGGGCGTAGGGGCGTTTCAGAATGAAACGGACGGTGCGGTCATCGACTTTCTCCATATTTACTCCTTCCCAGCTTGCCCGCACCGGGCTTTTCAGGGCCGGATTTTTTGCAAGTTCCACCGTAAAAATTACGTCGTCGGCGCGAAGAGGCTCGCCGTCATGGAAGCTGGCCCCCGGCTTTATTATGAAAGTGTAGGAAAGTCCGTCCGGAGAAATTTCGTAGCGTTCGGCCAGGTCCGGGATCAGGGCGCCCTTGCCGTCCGGTCTGAGAAATCCAGAGTAGATAAGGCCGGCCAGATCTCGGTCCGGGTCCGATATTGCCAAAAGCGGGTTTATGAAATGGGGCGAACCAACAATTCCTTCCCGCCAAGTTCCGCCCGAAGCCGGCACGAGATTTGAAAACCGCCTGTTTATTTTATCGAGCGTTCCGAACAATCCGACTGCGGCCAGAATTGCCAAGATTATAAAAACCAGCCGTTCTCGTTTTGAAAAAAGCCTGAAGGTGTAGCGAAACTGATCCCGGGACGGGAAAATCATTAATTGGTTTATCTTGCGAGTAAGCTTATGAAAGCGAGAATCAAAAAAAGCGCACTTAGGATGATGGTCGCGGTGAAAAGGGTTTTTTCGAGTCCCCTTTTGGTGCGATAGATGTTGCCTTCTCCGCCGAAAGCGGCGGAAAGCCCGGAGCCACGCTGTTGAAGCAAAATCGCGCCCACAAGCAGAATAGCTACTCCCACCTGCACATAGGGGAGAATCCCCGCGAGAAATGACATTAGCTTAAGGGTAGCATCACTAAATATAAAAGTCAAAGTTTTTCGAAATCCGTGGAGGAAATTCCTATATTGAAAATCCGGGAATTTTTCGTCCCCGCTTTAAATCCACCAAAAGATAATCTTCCAAGGTGGAAATTAGCTCTGAGCGAACCTCCTCCACGTTCTTACCCTGGGCATATACTCCGGGAAAGTTATTTATCCAACCCACCCACGCCTTAACAGAAACATCATATTCATAATGCGCCTTTTTCATTAGTTGGTTTATATAATTTAAAAATTTTAGTTCCATGAAATTTAGGATAGCATATTTCCTCTTCCGAAGCCACTATTTGCGTAATGAACTCGGAAGGGGAGGGCAGAACTAATCGTTCTGCCCATTCATCTCTTACTCTTGTTCCTCGACCCATTTTTTGAGCCGATTTTCTCGAAGCCGCCATTGTCCCCCGATCTTGAAGGCCGGCATCTTTCTCTTCCTCTTCTGGATCAGTCGAAGTGCAGTTCGCTTCGAGATTCGAAGCATGGTGGCCGCTTCAGCGAGAGTTAGAAGTCTAAGTTCGCCCTTTCCATCTTTCATGAGCTACCCTCCTTTGCTTTATGACAAGTTATGACAAGCATATCTGGAGATTACAACTTTGTCAATAATGTTTTGGAGTGGCGTTTTCTGTGGAAAGTTACGGCGAAGCGGTGGGCCTCGTTGCGGATATGCTGAAAAAGGTAGAGCAGGGCGGGCGGCAGACGCTTCAATTCAAATTTCTTTTTTGGGCCGACCCATAATTCTTCTTCCCTTTTGGCGAGTGCCGCCACGGGCAGTTTTAATTGATATAGTCCCAAAACATGTTTTGCGGCGTTTAGCTGGCCTTGGCCGCCGTCAATCAAAAACAAATCCGGCAGGGGCCACTCGTCGTGCTTTAATCTTCGCAACAAAACTTCTTGTAACATTGCCGTATCATCGGGCGTTTGTTTGAAGCGGATTTTAAAAAGCCGATAGTCTTCTTTTTTCGGCGCGCCTTCCTCGAAAACGACCATGGAGCCCACGGCGTTTTTGCCCTGAAGATTGGAGATGTCATAGCCCTCGATGCGGCGGGGAATGTCTGGGAGATTTAAAAGTTCTTTCGCCAAGACCAGCGCCTTTTGGCGCTCTGGGTCGAGCTCCCGCCGGATGACGGGGGCGTGCCTGAAAATGTTTTCAAGCGCGAAAAGCTGGTCGCGGACCAGCCGGGCCTTCTCGAAATTCCGCTTTCTGGAACATTCACGCATTTCTTTTTCAAGGTTTTTCAGAACATCCCGCCTTTTGCCGCAGAGAATGTTTTTTACGGCGCGGATATTTTTATGGTATTGCTTTTCCAGCGGAGCGTTTTTGGGAGGATTTTTCAGACAGCAGATTTCGAGACACCTCCCGATTTGGGACCGAACGCAGGGACGTTTGTGGCGCTCTCTGCAGGTGCAGTAGGGGAAAATTTTCTGGAGGGATTTTAAAACCGTCCGCAAAGCTCCCGCGTCCGTGAAGGGGCCTATGAAGTCAGTTTTTAGTTTATAGTTTTTAGTTGATAGTTTTTGTTTTTGATGAGTTATGAAAATTTTTGGGAATTTTTCTTTGGTAAAGCCCGCGAAAAGGTATTGCTTGTCGTCCCGGAAGACGACGTTATAACGCGGTTTATGTTGTTTTATAGCCGCGGCTTCTTCAATCAGTGCCTCGATCTCCGACTCGCATTCTTTCCAGTCCACGCGTCTCGCTTCGGTGACCATTTTTTGTTTGGCAGACGAAAGAGTTTTTATGTCCGCGTAGCTCAAAAGCCGCAAGCGCAGGTTTGCCGCTTTCCCTATGTATAAAATCTTCCCGGCTTTGTTTGTGAAAAAGTAAATCCCGGGCGAGGACGGCGCTTTTTGAAAATCTTTCCGCGAGAGCATGAACATATTATACAGCTTTGTTCCACCGGACGTATTCGTGCGAATATGTCCTATTAAAAAAGAAACCGCAGGCGGGGCTGCAACTCCGTTTGGAATTCCCGCCTGCGGTGATATTGCTTCCTACCCTTTCACTACTAGATGGAACCATTTTTTTCGGAGCGGCCGAGATAGCTCAAGTTTTCCTTCAAGTCCGGCTGCATCGCACAGCATTTGTGCGATTTGCCGACCAAGATTGCGAAATTGACGCAATCCTAGGTTTCTGGGGACTGAGACGTCTTGGCAGTCTTTCCGGTTGCTCCAGAGCAAATCTTCCTCCCGCTGTTGGACTTCTTCGACGCCGATGCCAATCATGAGGGTTCCGTTTTCGTACCCATCATAATTTTCAAGCCGAAACGAAATGATATCTCCGATTTTCAGGGCGCGCCTCTCTGTCTTAGCGCGCCTCCTTGTCTTACGACCGCCAACACACGTATATATAAGAGCCATAAAACCCTCCCTTCTTGGGGGCTATTCTATAGCTCTTGCAAGTTCTTGACAAGAGCAATATAATTAAAACTTTATGGCTCTGCCGTCGAAGGATTTCATTAAGATTAAGGGGGCGAGGGTTCACAATTTAAAGAACGTCCATTTGGATATTCCGAAAAACAAACTCGTGGTCATAACCGGGCTTTCCGGCTCCGGAAAGTCTTCCCTCGCGTTTGACACGATTTACGCCGAGGCGGAGCGAAGGTTCGTGGAATCTTTATCCTCTTACGCCCGCCAGTTTTTGGGAGTCACGGAAAAACCGGACGTGGACGAAATCTCCGGGCTTTCGCCCGCCATCGCGATTGACCAGCGCTCTGTTTCCAAAAACCCGCGTTCCACCGTCGGCACCATCACGGAAATTTACGATTATTTGAGAATTCTTTTCGCGCGGGTGGGCGAGCCGCACTGTCCGGAATGCGGGCGGAAGGTGGAGAGGCAGTCGGCGGACCGGATGGTCAAAAAGGTTTTTGAGTTTCCCAAGAACTCCTCAATTTTAATTCTGGGACCGCTCGTTCGCGACCGGAAAGGCGAGCACAAGCGGGAGCTTTTATCTTTGCAAAAGGAAGGATTTTTGCGAGTGAGGCTCGATGGCGTGCCCATGCGGATTGAGGAAGCGCTGGAAACCCCGCTTGACCAGAAGAAAAGACACTCTTTGGAGGTTTTGGTGGACCGGCTGATTTTGGACCGGGAGACGGAAAGAGCGCGGGTGGCGGACTCCTTGGAGACGGCGCTTCGCAAGGGGGGCGGAATTGCGATTGTGGCCGTGGAAAACAAGGGCGGCAATTTCGAAGACCATCTTTTCTCCGAACACTTCGCCTGCCCGCACTGTGAGCGCTCGCTCCCTCCGATTGAGCCCCGGCTTTTTTCGTTCAACTCGCCCTACGGCGCCTGTCCCAAGTGCACTGGGCTCGGACACACTCTGGAGGTCGGCCCAGATTTGGTGATTCCGAACAAAAACCTCACCTTGGAA
Organism: uncultured Candidatus Saccharibacteria bacterium; assembly: GCA_964590055.1. Lineage (GTDB taxonomy): Bacteria > Patescibacteriota > Minisyncoccia > JACPKW01 > UBA11713 > CAZPXU01. The sequence goes on from CAZPXU010000026.1 coordinate 7,743, forward strand.
GAAGGCGCGATTTTGCCATGGGCCCGGGCCTCGCACCGCGTGGGAAGACAATCCTGGTATTGGTACATGCTTTCGGAGCTTTCGGAAAAATACGGCTTTTCCCTTTCCGAACCCGTGAAAAATTTTTCCAAGAAAAATCTGGAGCTGATTCTTTACGGCGACCCTGGCGGTCCGTCGGCTGGCGGATACGAGGGAGTCATCCCCAATCTGGAGCGGAGATGGAAAGAAACCGATTCCGAATGGACCCGGGCCGAGATTGAGCGCTATATGACCTTCAAGCCCTGCCCGGCCTGCCAAGGGAAGCGCCTTAAACCGGAGGCCTTGTCGGTTTTAATCGAAGGCAGGAGTATTGCGGATATTTCGGCTCTTTCCGCCGAGGCCGCGCTTCGATTCGCGAAAAAACTTCAGAGCGTTTTCATGAAAGGGAAAGAAGCGCATAAGATTTCCGAACCTTTGCTCAAAGAAATTTCCGCCCGGCTTCAGTTTTTGCTCGACGTAGGGCTTGACTATCTGACGCTGGAACGAACTTCCACCACTCTGGCCGGCGGAGAGGCGCAAAGAGTGCGGCTTGCGACGCAAATCGGCTCCGGGCTTTCCGGGGTGATTTACGTTCTGGACGAACCCTCCATCGGGCTGCACTCCAGGGATCACGCCCGCCTCATCAAGACTTTGAAAGTCCTTCGCGACTACGGGAATACCGTTTTGGTGGTGGAGCACGACCGCGAAACCATGAAGGAATCAGACTGGATAGTTGACCTGGGCCCGGGCGCCGGGAGGCACGGCGGCAAGATTATTTTTGAAGGAGAATATAAAAAACTTCTGGGCGCCAATACCCCCACGGCCGATTATCTTTCCGGAAGAAAATCTCTTTTGTTGAAAGATGCAAAGGTTTCCGGGGACGGGAAGTCTTTGGTGGTCAAAAACGCCAGAGAGCATAATTTAAAAAATATTACCGCCGAAATTCCCTTGGGGAAGCTCGTCTGCATCTCCGGCGTCTCGGGCTCGGGCAAGTCCACGCTGGTAAACGACATTCTCGCCAAAGCGCTTTTGAAGCATTTCTACGGCTCGAAAAACAACCCCGGGGAGCATGAGAGCATACAAGGGCTTGAAAACCTGGATAAGGTCGTGGTCGTGGACCAGTCGCCCATCGGCCGCACCCCGCGTTCCAACCCCGCCACCTATACCGGAACTTTTTCTTTCATCCGCGAACTTTTTGCCAAAACCAGAGAGGCAAGAAGTCGCGGGTACAAAGCCGGGCGTTTTTCTTTCAACGTCAAGGGGGGAAGGTGCGAGGTTTGCGAGGGGCAGGGGGTCAAGAAAATAGAAATGTATTTCATGCCGGATATTTACGTCGGGTGC
>CAZPXU010000027.1:0-8545 GCA_964590055.1 uncultured Candidatus Saccharibacteria bacterium
CGTCCGGCAATAAAACATAATCAAAACCTTCGCCGGACTTAAAATCCGCGGCGCCGGCCTTGAAAAAACGGAGTTCTGGTCTGGCATCGAATTTCTCTTGCGCCACCTCCACCATCCGCCCGCTGACGTCCGTCCCCACGCCAAAACTCGGTTTCAGAAAAGCTAAAATTTCCCCGGTGCCGCATCCAACCTCCAAAACCCGCCTCCCTTCGGGGACAAGTTTTTTATACCGCTCCTTCAAATTTTGATAGTAAAACCAGTTCTTGGCTTTAATCCGGTCGTATTCCGGCGCGAGTCCGTCAAAATGCCGCTCTACCTCGTCCATGCGCCCTTAGATGAACTTAATTTTGAATAAAGCGAAGGTCGTCATTTTCAAAAACATCCAGCCGTGCCGCCAGCGCGAAATCTGCGTTTCGCCGTAAGTTCGCGCCTGATAACGGATGGGCAGGTCGACTATTTTAAGCCCGAGCTTCGAGGCGCCAAAAAGCAAATCAAAGTCCCCAAAAGGGTCAAACTCGCCGAAGTAATCGTGCCCTTTCATAATTTTCTCGTAATCTTTTTTGAACAAAACTTTCGTTCCGCAAAGCGTGTCTTTTATTCTTTGCCCCAAAATCCAGGTAAAAGCGAGGCCGAAAAACTTGTTGGCGATGAGATTCAAAAAACGCATGGCCTGCCCTTGGACGGGATAGACGAGGCGTGAGCCGTTTATGAATTCGCCCCGTCCCGAAGAAATCGCGTCGTAAAACTTAGGCAAATCTTCCGGCCGCACCGTAAGGTCCGCATCCAAAATCATCAAAACTTCGCCCGCGGCAACCGCAAACCCCTTCCAAACCGCGTTTTTCTTTCCTGTGCCGTCCTGCCTGAAAAACTTAATATCTTTTTCCGGATATTTTTTGATAACCCTTTCAATTTCTTCCGCCGTGCCGTCTTTAGAGCCGCCTTCCACAAAAATAATCTCGGTGTGCCGCCCCAGCTGGGGAATTCTCAAAACCGCCGCCTCAACGTTACCGCGTTCGTTTCGCGCCGGAATTATCACGCTCACGGTGCGCTCCTCCAAATTTTTTTGAACCGGCTTGGCTATAAAATAATTGATGAGGCAGAGGCGGCGCAAGAGAGGAAGGCGCGCGATGAAACGATTAATTAAATAAGAAACTGCCGGAATATAAATCGGGAACAAAAGCTCTTCGCCGCGCTTGACCACTTCGAAATCCGCGAGGTACAAAAGATTTTCAATGTCGCCCGGCGTGAGCCAGTTCTGGATCGGCGAGGGCATTTTCAATCCGACCAGCTCCCCCAGGCGTAGAAAGGGCTCCCAGAGATAATTGTAATAAGTTATGACCACTTTGGTATGCGCGTGAGAAACTTTTTTAAGTTCCGTAAAAGCGCGCTCGGCGTCCAAGAGATATCCGACCAAGTCGGAAAAAAGGATGTAACCAAACTTCTTATCGAGGTTTAAATTTTCCGCGTCCCCGACTTCAAACTTCAGCGCCGGATATTTTCGCCTCGAAACTTCCGTCATCTTGGAGCTGAAATCAATCCCCAAATTCTCTCCCGGTTTCAGGGCGGCGAGGAGATCCCCCGTTCCGGAACCAATTTCCAGAACCGAGCTCCCTTCCGGAACATAAAATTTGGCGATTTTTTTCAAAGTGCCGTGATAATAATCATTTCGCGCCTTCCATTGGTCGCGTTTTTCGGCGATTTCGTCAAAAAATGTTTTAAGTTCGATCTTAGTGAGCGACATACCAGTCAATACTCTTTTTAAGGCCAGTTTTGAAATCAGTCTTGGCGCGAAAGCCGAATTCACGCTGGGCGCACGAGACGTCGAGCATCCGCCGCGGCTGGCCGTCGGGCTTCGTCGTATCCCAGCGGAGCTCGCCTTTGTAGCCGACCAGACTTGAAATTAAATTGGCCAGATTTTTTATGGAAATCTCCATGCCCGAGCCGATATTGACGGGTTCGGGTTTGTCAAATCTCTCGGCGGCCAGCACGATCGCGCGGGCGGCATCTTCCACATATAAAAACTCCCGGGTGGCGTTCCCGGTCCCCCAAACTTCCACCTCCGGTAAATTATTTTTCTTCGCTTCATAAAATTTTTTAATCAAAGCCGGAATAACGTGCGAACTTGCCGGGTCAAAATTATCGCCAGGCCCATAGAGATTCACGGGGAAAAGGGTTATGGCGTTAAAAGCATACTGCTGGCGATAGGCCTGGCCTTGAACCAGAAGCATTTTCTTAGCAAGCCCATAGGGAGCGTTCGTTTCCTCCGGATAGCCCATCCAGATATTTTCCTCTTTGAAGGGAACGGGCGTAAATTTGGGATAGGAACAGATGGTGGCGACCCCAACGAATTTTTCCGCGCCCGCTTTGCGCGAGGCCTCCTGCATTTCAAGCCCCATCACCAGATTATCATAAAAAAGCTCGCCCGGTTTTTCGCGGTTAAACCCGATACCGCCGACTTTGGCCGCGAGATGAATAACAACGTCCCCTTTTTTTGCGATTTTCTCGCAAACTTTGCGCTCCCGCAGGTCATAATCTTTCGAGCGCGGAACGAAAATATTTTTTGCCGACACCCCCCGCTTTTTAAGCTCGCGAACGACAAAGCCCCCCAAAAACCCGGCCCCGCCCGTGACCACAAAGTTCTTCTCGTTAAATTTTGAAGCACCCGCACTTCGGCTCTTGACCATGCTCCATACTATATAATTCTGGACATAATTTTTCAACCCATTTAATCTTGTAAAAAAATGCCCTAAATGCTAGGCTTTCAGTACTTGCATGGAGCTTAAAGATAAAAGAGTTCTCGTTACCGGGGCAGACGGTTTCATCGGCAGCCACCTCGTCGAAGCTCTCGTCGCCGAAGGAGCCAAAGTGCGCGCCTTTGTTTTTTATAACTCATTCAATTCCTGGGGATGGCTTGATACTTTCCCGCGAAAATTATTGGACCAGATTGAAATATTCAGCGGCGATATCCGCGATGCGGATAGGGTTGAAAAAGCGGTTGCGGGGTGCGATGTGGTTTTTCACCTGGCCGCAATTATCCCGATACCTTTCTCCTACCATTCACCGCGCACGTTCGTAGAAACGAACATTACCGGAACTCTCAATGTGCTTCAAGCCTCGCGACTGCACAATGTTAAAAAGGTTCTGATCACCTCATCTTCAGAAGTTTACGGCACGGCTAGATATGTGCCGATAGATGAAGAACATCCGCTGCAAGGACAATCGCCTTACAGCGCGACAAAAATCGGGGCCGACCACCTAGCAGAGTCATTTTACCGCTCTTTTGACACGCCCGTTGTTGTCGTCCGTCCTTTCAATACTTTCGGTCCAAGGCAGTCGGCGCGGGCCGTTATACCTACAGTTATTACCCAGCTCCTGTCAGGAGCAAAAAAAATTAAACTTGGGCGCCTTGATACCATACGGGATTTCAACTATGTAAAGGATGTTGTGCAAGGTTTCATTGAAATTGCGCGCGCCGAAAACGTTCTGGGAGAAAAAATAAACATAGCGACCAGGACTGGGGTTGTATTAGAAGAGCTGGTTAATATCCTTATGGACATAACCGGCAGGAAAGCCGAGATTATCAGAGAAGATATCCGCCTGCGACCCGAGAAATCGGAAGTGGAGCGTCTTATAGGAGCTAACGAAAAAATAAAAAAGCTGACCGGGTGGCAGCCAAAACATGATTTCAAAGTGGGTCTGCAAGAAACCTTCGAATGGTTTAAAGACCCTAAAAATCTTACGAGGTACAAAACTGATATATACAATCTATGAGGGCGATCATTCTAGCCGGCGGAAAAGGAACGCGGCTTCGGCCATATACGGCGGCGATTCCCAAGCCGCTTGTTCCCATCGGAGAAAATCAAGTTGTTCTGGAAGTCATTATTCGCCAGCTCGTTAAATACGGCTTCGACCACATCACGATCACTGTAAGCCATTTCAGCCATCTAATCATGAGTTATTTCGGCGACGGATCAAAATGGGGAATAAAAATAGATTACTCTCTTGAAGAAAAACCACTAAATACAATCGGGGCGCTCACCATAATCAAAGACTTGCCTGAAAATTTGTTGGTCATTAATGGCGACACCGTCACCAATCTGAATTATAAAGAATTCTTCGACGAGCATGTTAAGCGTAAAAATCTCATTTCCGTATCCGCAAAAAAAAGAGAAATAAAAATCGATCTGGGCGTACTCAAATTTGATGAAGACAATTACCTCGTGGAATTTAGCGAAAAACCAACTCATTACGCGCACGTGGCGCTTGGGGTCAACTGTTTTCACCGCTCCGTCATCGAGCGTTTAGCTGAACAATCATGGTATGGATTCGATGATCTGATGCGCGACAGCTTAGCCAATAAAGAGAAGGTCTGGATTTATGAGTTTAGCGGCCTGTGGTTTGATATTGGACGCCCGGAGGATTATCAATATGTTGTCGATAATTATGACGAGATTAAAAAAACTTTAGAATGAAAACGCTGACTATCGTAAGCCCGGTGTTCCAGGAAGCGGAGGTCATTGCCGCTTTTTACCGCGAGCTTAAAGCCGAGCTCGACAAACTTCGCAACTATGCCTCGACCATCCTTTTTGTCGTGGACCGGGGAGAAGACAATACGCTGAATATCCTTAAAGACATCTCTGCCCGCGACCATTCGGTTAGAGTTCTGGGAATGTCTTCGCGATTCGGCCATCAAATGTCGCTTTTGGCCGGGATTGACCACGCCGACTCCGACCTGATTATCATGATGGACTCGGATCTTCAGCATCCGCCAACGCTCATTCCAAAACTCCTCGCGGAATTTGAGTCGGGCAATGACATTGTAACCACCATACGGGAAAATACCGAACAAATCGGCATATTGAAAAGGTTGAGCTCGCGCTTATTCTACTGGATCATAAATCACATCTCCGATGTACATATTGAAGAAAATTCTCCGGACTTTCGCCTCATCTCGCGTAAAGTCGCCCATATTATTAAAGAACGGACTCGCGAGCGCAATTTCTTTCTTCGCGGCATTATCCCCTGGCTCGGGTTCAAACAGAAAACTGTTCGCTTTATTGCTACGGCGCGTCCGGGCGGCAAAAGCAAATATTCGATTTCGCGCCTGATGCAGCTGGGCATTGCCGGAGTTGTTTCCTTCAGTCGGAAACCTTTGCGGGTCGCAACCTTTTTCGGTCTTCTCTTATTTGGAATTACTTTTATCTCGGCACTTTTAATATTGCTACGTTTTTTTATCTTCGGCCGCGTATCGTCAGCATTGGCGACAAGTATCGTGTTAATTTTATTATTTTCCGGCATCCAGTTTATATTTTTAGGTATTCTGGGAGAATATATCGGAGCCATTTTTGAGGAAGTAAAAGAAAGGCCTCGCTACGTTGTTGACGAGAAAATTAATTTCTAAAGCAATGGGGAAGTTAGTTTTACCCCACTGGCCAGCGCTCCTGATGGCGGTCCTGGTGGGCATGGTAATCGTCGCCCCGCCGATTATTTTTCGCCTTGATCCGGCTTACAGAGGAATCGAGCTGTTTGGAGCGGACGGCGAGGCAAGCTATGTTGCGCAAGTGCACGCGATTTATAACGGCAACTTTTCTTTCGGCAACGTTTTTCTCTACGAGGGTCAAAACCAGCCGTACGTCAAACAACCCTTACCAGCAATAATCACGGCCGGACTAGGCAAGTTTTTCGGGCTTGATGTGCCCAACGCCAATTTGATCGCGAAATTTGTTTTCCCGGCAATTATTTTTCTTTTGGTCTACGCCTTCGGCCTTGTTCTGACAAAACGGAAAGGCATCGCTTTGATCGGCGCAAGCTTTGTTCTTCTTTCGCCGGCAACAACCGCCCTCCTGGATCCGGCAACCTGGGGGCCGCTCCTCCAAAAAGGCGCGTTTGCGGGAAATGACCCTCAATTTCTTCTGTATTCTCGGCCGATCAGCCCACAGGTGAGCAATCTCATCTTCTTTGCCTATCTCCTCACCTTTTGGTCATTTTGGGACAAACCTCACGCCTCAAGCGTTCAGAAAAGATATCTGCTCGGCGCCTTGTCGAGCGTCCTTCTCGGTTTGTCTTTTTATACCTATTTATTTTCATACTCTCTTCTCTTCGCGATGAACGGCTTTTTATGGCTCTATTTCCTTATCCGTCGAGACTTTGAAAAACTGAAGGAACTTACCTACATCACAATTGGCGGTCTTATTGTCGGAATCCCCTATATTCTCAATATGTTCCAAGTGTTCAGCTCCCCTTATTATCCGGAACTCTCCGTCAGAGTCGGCCAAGTTCTGACGCGCCAACTCGTATTAAGCCGGGTGTGGTTTGGGGTGGTGCTTTTATTTCTTGTGTTGTACCGCAAGCTCGACTCTTTCGGCGTCTTTACTCTCGCATTTCTTGGAGCAATTTTTGCGGTATCAAATCAGCAGTTCCTGACCGGCAAAACCATACCCATTCCACAACATTACCACTGGTACTATATGGCCCCGCTCACGGGACTCATTGCCTCGCATATTGTCTTTTCGTTACTTGAAAAGAAAAGCCGCCAGACATATCTGACCGCGCTGAAAGTTTTTCTCCTTGTCGTATTCGTGGCCGTCGCGGTACTTTTTCAGCGCTGGTCATATTTAAACCAAAGAGACGGATTTGTCGCGCTGGAACGCTATGCGCCGGCCATCAACTGGCTTAAAAATAACGCCGCCAAAAACGACGTGGTTTTTTCCAATGAATCGTTTTCAAACCTGGTCGTGATTTACACTCCCGCCAACGTCTACTATAACGGTTACGCGGGGGACTACCTCGTTCCTTCAGAACGGCTGCGGCGCGCCTACTACGCGTATATGTATCTTGAGGGCATACCCTCGGAAGATGCGGAAAAATATTTTTCGGATTCCGAAAACAGAGCAAATTTCAGCAACCGCGTTTTTGGAAATTACTATCGCGCTAAAAGCGGCTGTTATGAATGTTACCCCGATGAACTGAATCAGCGCTTTATTGCCGAGTATCAAGCCTTTACGCGAGTGCCCTTTCTTGAAAACTTAAACAAATACCGCCTAACGTATGCGGTTTGGGATAAACAAGCAGACCCTCTGTGGCGCCTTAATTTGTACTTTGATAAGTTAGTCTTTGCAGACGGCGAAACCGCTATATATCTCGTCGCGGACTAAACACAAAAATTCTATAGCCGAAGTAGTTACCGAAAAAGGAGATGGGAATGGTAAGAAAGATGATGATATTGGCCCAGAGCTTGGGGTCAAAACCGATCGGGGCTCCCAGCGTATTCACCCAAATGTGCACCAAGAGAAGATTAAAAAGCGCCACGGTGCCCGAGACCGTAAAAAATTTTACGTATTCGCTTTTTATCCGGGCGGGGTCGTCCGCGTCAAAAATCCAGAATTTGTTCCAGAAAAAACTGTTGGTCACGGTAAGCGCGAAAGCGATAAAAGCGAAACCGTCCACGACCAGTCCCGCCGCGACTCCCGTTACCAAAATCAAAAAATTAAAAATCCCCAAGCTCATAAAAGTGTTCAAAACCCCCACCAGCCCGTATTTACCGACTTGAAAAGCCACCGGGAAGCGCGCGGCGAGGGCGCGCCAAATCACATAGAGCCCAAGAGCGCTTAAAAACGGCAAAAGAACAATCCAAAGCGCGGCCAGCGCCAAAAGAAATTTCCCCGAGAAAAATTCCAAAAGCTCGAGGTTTTTGAGAATCGGGAGCGCTAAGAGTGCGATCAGCTCGCCCGCCCAAAACGCGCGCCAAAAATCTCCTTGAGAAAACTTCATTTGCATAATTTTTGCATAAGATTATTAAGTTCCAAGGCGGGTTTTTTATAATTGAGCTCTTCAACGCGCCGGAGCGCTTTTCGGGAAAGCTCCGTCCGAAGTTCTTCGGAAGAAGCCAATTTGGAAAGCTTATCGGCAAGGTCTAAAGCGTCGAGGTCTTTGAAAGTCATCGCTCCCTCCCCCGCCGACCAGGACAAGGTGCTTTTTCCCGGCACTAAAGACGGGGTTCCGAACGCCAGAGCTTCGAACAAAAGCATGGAAGCAAGCTCCGGCCGCCAGCGCGGCAGAACGAAAATATCCGCCGTTTTTAAAAATTCTAGCAGTTTTTCCTTCGAAACCCAACCGGGAAAAGAAACCGATTGTTCAACCTGCAAATCCTTGGCTAATTTTTCAAGATTTTCCTTCTCCGGGCCGTCTCCGGAAAGAACCAGGCGAAATCGCTCCTTGTCTTTCAAGGCGGCCAGCGCCTTGATTGCGATATCAAACCCTTTTTCCCAAACCATCCGCCCGGAACAAAGAATCGTAACAGCGTCTCCGTACGTTCGCTCCTTTTCCGTGCGGACAAGCGAGTTGGCATCGACAAAATCCCGGATAATAAAAGATTTTTTTTCTTCCAGGCCGAAATCATTATAGGCCTTCTGCAAAAGAGGCGAAGTGAAAGTGAAAACATCGAGTTTATTTGCCAGAAAAACTCCGAGAGTTTTTTCAATCAAAAACCGCGCCCATCCCTGAAAACTGCGGGAAGTTTTGGAGCGAGCTTCCGGGAACCACGGCA
>CAZPXU010000027.1:8555-9039 GCA_964590055.1 uncultured Candidatus Saccharibacteria bacterium
CCGGAAGCTCGCGGTTAAAATGCGCCAAAACCGGTGTCCGGCCGCCAAGAAGACGGTAAAGCCCCGCGCCAAAAAGAAATAAAACCCCGTCCACCTGAAAAATATCGGCCTGGCTTTCGTATTTTTTCAACATTTGATAAACTCCCCGACCGATGGCAAGCTGCCCGGAAGTGCCGATAAATTCGTTGAAGATTGGATATTTTTTGGGTTGCGGCCCGCGATTGTTCTGGGAAAAAGTCGTCACGGCCAAAACTTCATTCCCCAGCTCCTTAAGCGCCCTGATTTTCAAATCCAGCTCCGGGCTCGAGCCCCCTCCGATTTCAAAATCAAACTTGGTCGTCACAAAAACAATTCGCATATAATTTATCCATCTTACTATAAGATTCCCCGATAAAAAAGCGTTTCAAAAAACAAAAGCCGTTGCCTGTCCGAAGTTTGTACGCGAGGACTTGCCCAAAGAAAGGGATTTTATACCCTAACTCTG
>CAZPXU010000028.1:0-3601 GCA_964590055.1 uncultured Candidatus Saccharibacteria bacterium
ATCGAAAAATCCACTGACGGCGGGCGGGCCTATGACATTTATTCGCGGCTTTTGAAAGAGCGGGTGGTTTTTTTGGGCGGGCCCATCAACGACGCGGTGGCGAATACCGTAATCGCCCAACTGTTGTTTCTGGAGCAAGAAAAAAAAAAAAAAGACATCCGTCTTTACGTGAACTCCCCGGGAGGTTCGGTCTCCTCGGCCCTTGCGATCTACGACACCATGCAGTACGTCAAGCCCGACGTTGCGACCATCTGCGTGGGTTTTGCCGCTTCGGCGGCGGCGGTTCTCTTGGCGGCGGGCGCGAAGGGCAAGCGCTACACCCTTCCAAACTCGGAAGTCATGATTCACCAGGTTTTCGGCCAGGCGGAAGGGCAGGCCTCCGACGTAAAAATAACGGCGGACCACATCGTCCACATCAAGGACAAGATAAACCGCATTCTGGCCAGACACACGCTGCAGCCGCTTTCAAAAATCGAGAAGGACACGGATCGCGATTTTTACATGGACGCCGCGGAAGCGAAAACGTACGGAATAGTGGATCAGATCATAAAAGCGAAAAACGGATCAATCCCCTCCTCCAACAAGGGAGAGGACCGGAAAACTTCCCGGCAGGCGGGCGGAGGGGCCAAAGAGAAAGTCGAGGCCAAATAAAAAGCCGATTACAAAACGCCCCGGCGGCCGCCGGGGCGTTTTGATTTGCCTTTGCGCCAAATTTTGGCGGGAGGTTTGTAAAAGCCGGAAGTAAGAGAAGTGCTTGGGCACAAGGCCGTCATCCCCCGAAGGGGCCCCTAGAAGGAGGGACAAGGGGGACTCCTCCTACTCCCGACTTTCCACCTAAACTTGCCCCTATTATAGCAGATTTACCAAATTTGTCAAATTCAAGGGCGCGACGCCTTTTGGTGGATTTCCTCTGACTAAATTGTTGATAAATCTGTCAAATGGCTGTGAATAGAAACTTGACAAGCTTCCCTGAACTTAAACTATAATGAAACTTTGAAGTTCCTTTCGCCTTGAAAGGAGGCCCGTTATGAACAAAAGCGCTATTGAGAACGAGGCGGCCCGATTGAATTGTGAACTCGAAGAGTTGAAAGAGGCGGTAAAAACCAGGAAATGCAGACACGGGGTGCCGGTGGGGATTTTCGTGGAAACGGTGAGAGAAAAAATCCGCTTGGTGGTGCGGTTCTTCTGCGACGAATGCAAATGCCGCTACGCCAATTTTGCCGTCTCTGAAGCGAGTCTCGCCTGTGCCTGAAAAACCGGCCGGCAAAGCCGCCTCGGGCAGAAAAAGGGGGAGCGTCCGCGTTCCCCCTTTTGTATTTTCCCCCAGGCCTCCCGACCTCGCCTCGACTCGGTCGAGGATGGGTCGCCTAGCGAAGCGGGGCGGGCAGAAGCTTTGAGAGTAGGCTTAAGCCGGTCATCTCGGAGGGCTTGGGGATTTTCATGAGTTCCAGAATGGTGGGCGCGACATCGGTCAGAACGCCGCCGACTTTGGAATAGTTTTTGGAAATCTCTTCCCCGCTTCGCGGATTTTCCCTCTTAAATTCGTTGGCAACGACAAAAAGGGGCACGGGATTCGGGCTGTGCTTGGTTTTTTTCTCTCCAGTGAAACGGTAGCGTTTTTCCTCGGCGTTGCCGTGGTCCGACGTGATTATGAGAACTCCGCCCAGCTCCAAAACCTTCGGCATGACCCTGCCTATGGAAAAATCCAAAACCTCAAGCGCTTTCGCCGTGGCCTCGAAATTTCCGGTGTGCCCGACCATGTCGGCGTTGGCGAAATTCGCCAGGATAAAATCGTATTTGCCGAGGTTTCCCAGGATGGTTTCGGTGACTTTGGCGGCGGACATCCCGGGGTTTTCGTCAAAGTGCGCTCCGGCGAGAGAAGGGACCAAAATCCTCTCTTCTTTCGGATACGGCCGCTCCCGGCCTCCGTTGAAAAAATAGGTTACGTGGGCGTATTTCTCGGTTTCGGCGACATGGAGCTGGCTCAACCCGCGCTCCGAGAGAGCGCGCGAAAGGGGCCAGTCCACCTCCAGCGGCCCGAACAGAACGAGAGCCGGCAGGTTTTTTTCGTATTCGGTCATGGTGAGAAAAAGAAGGTCCGGCACTTTCTCGCGCCCGAACTTATCAAAACCCTCTTCCGCAAAAGCCCGCGTCAGCTCGCGCGCCGAATCTTCGCGAAAGTTGAAAAACACCGCGGCGTCATGATTTTTTATTCTTGATTCTTGATTCTCAATCCGGCCCGGCTCAATAAATTCGTCCGTTCTCCCCCCTCCGTATTCTTGCGCTATGTATTCGGAGGCTTTTTTAAAAATAGCGCCTTCTCCTTTCGTAAGCAGCCCGTAGGCGCGGCCGATTTTATCCCAATGGTCGTCGCGGTCCATCGCCAAATCGCGCCCGATGAGGGAAGCGATTTGGGCGAAAGGATAATTTTGGGCGAGGCGCAGCTCCAGTTCCTGAAGAAAAGTTCCGGCCTCTTTGGCGGGAGCGTCGCGCCCGTCCGTGAAAAGATGGAGATAAACTTTTGAAAGATTCTGGCGCTTGGCAAATTCCAAAAGAGCGTAGAGATGGTCCGGGTAAGCGTGGACCGAGCCCGAAGAAAAAAGACCTATGAAATGGAGAGCGGAATTATTTTTTAAAACATGTTCCCTGGCTTTGAGCAAGGCTTCGTTTTTAAAAAAGCCTCCGTCCTGAATAGAAACTTCAATCCTGGGGAGATGATGGTAAATCACGCGCCCCGCTCCCATGGTCAAGTGCCCTACTTCGGAGTTCCCTTCCTCGCCCCACGGAAGCCCCACCGCCACCCCCGAGGCCTGAAGCGTGGTGAAAGGAAAATTTTCTTCCAAAGATTTGAAAGCGGGCATTTTTGCGGACGCAAAAGGCGAGCCCGGCGCCTGCGGCACTCCCAATCCGTCGAGCACTATCAAAACCACGGGTTTATAAGGTTTTTCTATAGAAGCCATTATTTAATTTTAACTTATTTGTAGATATCTTTGCGATGATCTACTGCAAAAAACCCGCCGTTTTTTCTTTTTGGAAATAAAAAACGCCCGATAGCGCCGAGTTATTCATCCGTTTTAATTATTTCCATCAAAAGCGCGGCGGGTATTTCTTAAGCGCTTTAAAATAAGATTTTTTGATTCTGGAAGGGTGGGCGAAGTCATCAAGATCTTCGGAAGAAGCTGACAAAAAAAATTCCTCCCGCAAGGAGCGGATTTCTTTCAATATCTCCTTAAGGATGTTTCGAGAAGACTTATCGGAAGTCTTGGTAGGCACATAAGGACTATATCAAAGTTAATAAAAACAAACAACGTCCAAAAAAGGGCTTAAAATAATGGGTTTTTTGTGTAAAACTGGACAAAAGCCAATTACTATTGACAATATAGTAGACTAGTGCTATAATTAAAAAAAGTGGAGTTGAAAATTAGGAGAGAGAATTAGAAAGGCGATTGAGCTCTCTCCTTTAATAAATAACCTCAATCGCCTTTTTGATTGAAGGTTCTTTGAGTAAATAAACGAAGCCCAAACCAAAACGCCCAAATCGGGCAGAAGGAGGAGTTATGTCGATAGCCACTTTAGAGTGCAGGGAAAAGTTTGGTGAGGA
>CAZPXU010000028.1:3611-8625 GCA_964590055.1 uncultured Candidatus Saccharibacteria bacterium
GGAAGAGCGATATATTTTGGGCATTGTTCCCGGTGGTAGCCAGCAGCATGGGAATACTAGCAGTTATCGCAGTTCTGGCGTTGGCCAAACCAGCGATGGCCGCCGATGAGCCAAACTGGGTCAGCCGCGCGAAAGCTGGCGAGACCAGCTGGGTAGATGGGTTTACCGTCTACGGTGTGGGAACAGCGCCAAAGATGGCGAATTCTTCGTTCCGGCGCTCCACGGCGGAGAATAGGGCGCGGCAGGCAGCGGCGCGAGCTGATAAGGGAATGAAAGGCGCTTCGGTCAAGGAAATAAGCCAGGAAATTTGGCAATCTCCAGACGGAGCACTCTACGTTCTCGTGAAAATCGTTCGCGCTTCAGAAACCGCGGCGCACGAGAATGAAAAACTCGCCGAAGGTCTGGACCAATCCGCAAACTTCTCAATCGCGGATAGGGCCCTGGAGCTTGCTGCTCCGTTAATGACCTCCAGCGAGGCAAGGATTATGCGCAGATACTTCGCCTATCTCAAGGAAAAAGGTCTCCGACTAGCTGAAAAAGCTAAAAAGGAGTGTTCCAATCCCGAGATGACCGAAGCCTGCCCGACCGCCGTTCTTGAAGCTAACAAGGAAATCGAGGAGCGCTTCAAGATGGAGAAATCTTTTCTCCAGACTCTCATGGGTACGACGGAGGGCGCAAGAGAGGAGATAAAAAAGCTCCTAGAAAAGGCGAAAGGAACTCCCATTTAAGGTAGTGGCCGCAGAGCACGGCCGACAAAAAGTTCCGAGGTGCGCTCGGAATATGCTCAAAATCAAGGCGGCGGGAGATGCATACGCAAACTCCCGCCCCCTTATCTGAAATCTGAACTGGTCTGATATATCAAACCAGTTGAGGTTTCAGAAGAGGGACCCCGAACGAAATTGCTTCGCAATTTCTGACGGGGCAAGAAGTTCTTTGAGAAAAATTCTGGTTGCCGCATTGAGGGTTAAATTTAATCCTTAGCGCGGCAGCCGGAATTCAAACGGCTGACTAAAATCCTCGGAGGAAAAACAATATGAAAAGACTGAAGTTCGCGCCGCCTAGCTTGGCGGGATTGGCTGAGCTGGCATTGGTGATGACTGCCATAATAGCTTCCCTGGTGCTGTGGCAGGAGACGGCGACTTCCGCCCTCGCCGAAGAAATCGAGCGGGCTTTCAAGAATGACGGCCAAGCGGCGGTCATGGATCTCTGCGGGTTTCCCGAGAAACAGAACGTGGTCTCTCGCAGGGGAGCGCACTTTCGGTGTTCCGTTTCTCTCGGTATCTTGTACGAAAACGGCCAATCCTTCATGGTTGACCGGGCGTATATCTACCGATATCCGAACCTGCGGCAGGCAACGCTAGACTCCGCGAGTTACGGAAGTAAAAGGGAGTTGGTTTTAAGCAAGACTCCCGGGGATGCGTATTAACCAGCCGTTAATCTATGGAGGAGGCCGACCAAAGGTCGCCTCCTCCATTCTTCAACTGAGTTCGGTGCTTTGATATATCGAGGCAGTGGGCTCTGAGAGGAAACATTAAAAAAAGCCCCCGGAGGGCTGTGGGCCAGAAAAACTCTCTCTCCATCTGACCCGCGGCCTTTTGGGGACTTGCTTTTTCAAAAACTCTCTGCTAAACTCGGGATATTACTTTTGTAATCAGCGTTTGAGCATGAACTTGAACGTTTTAGAAAGGAAAATTAATTATGAATCTATACTCGCCCTGGCTTTGGGCGCCGCTTTTGGCGCTCGCCGGGGGCATTTTGGGTTACATTCTTCGCCAACTCGTCGCCTATTATCGGAAGGACACGGCGGAGCTTTCGGTAAAAAAGCTTCTTTTAGACGCTAAAGGGGAAGCCCAGAAAACCCTTGAGGAAGCCAAACAAAAATCCGAAAGCCTCGCAGCGGAAGCCCGGCGGGAAACGAAAGAGCGCGAAAGCCAACTTCGAAAATTAGAAGAAAAAATAGTTCAGAAAGACGAAAGCCTTGAAAAGAAACGGTCGGATTTGGACCGGGAGGTTGAGGCGTTAAAAAACAAGGTTGAGGAGGTTAAGAAAATCCGCGAGGAAGCGGAAAACCTGGAAGCCAAAAAACGCGACGAGCTCCAGAAAATCGCGGGGCTTTCGGAGGGAGAAGCTAAAACCCAGCTTTTGGACTCCATTGAGAAAAAATACGAGGCCGACCTCCTGGCGCGCATCCAAAAACTGGAAGTTTTCGGGCAGGAAAAACTCGAGCAAAAAGCGCGCGACACCCTCGCCGCGATCATTCAGCGCCTCGCCTCTTCCACCGCCTCGGAGGTTTCGACCACCTCGGTTTCCATTCCCTCCGAAGACATCAAAGGAAAGATAATCGGCAAGGAGGGACGGAACATCAGGGCCCTGGAACGCGCGGCCGGAGTGGAGGTGATCGTGGACGACACCCCGGGGTCAATCGTAATTTCAAGTTTTGATCCGGTCCGGCGCCACATCGCGAAGATGGCGCTTGAAAACCTGATCGTGGACGGGCGAATCCAGCCCGCGCGGATTGAGGAGACCGTCGAGAAATCCAAAATCGAGATTGAAAAAATAATCAAGGATGCCGGGGAAAAAGCGGCCTACGAAGTCGGGGTCTTCGACGTTGACCCGCGGCTTTTGATGCTTTTGGGGCGCCTGAAGTTCCGCACTTCCTACGGACAGAACGTCCTGCAGCACTCGATTGAAATGGCCCACATGTCGGGCATGCTCGCCTCGGAGCTGGGCGCGGACGTGACCATCGCCAAAAAGGGAGCGCTCTTGCACGATATCGGAAAAGCCGTGGACCACGAGATTCAGGGGACGCATGTGGAGATCGGGCGGCGGATTTTGCAGAAATTCAACGTGGACACGCGCGTAATCCAGGCGATGCAGTCGCACCACGAGGAATATCCCTACGAAACTCTGGAATCCATAATCGTTCAGACCGCCGACGCCATCTCGGCCTCGCGCCCCGGCGCCAGGCGCGATACGGTGGAAAACTATCTGAAACGCCTGGAAGATCTGGAACAAATCGCATCCTCTTTCGAGGGGGTTGAAAAATCCTATGCCATCCAGGCCGGGCGCGAAATTCGCGTCTTCGTTACTCCGGATAAAATCTCGGACTTGGAGATGAAAAAGCTGGCCCGCGACATTGCCAACCGGGTCGAGCAGGAATTGAAATATCCCGGAGAGATAAAAGTCCACGTAATCCGGGAAACCCGCACGGTGGATTATGCCCGCTAGCATTATTCCGCGGCAAATGCTATACTTTTGGGCATAGTCGCTATTAAAATTATCAAAGGTCGTTTCATATTCGTAAATTCGTATTAAATTCGTAATTCGCACTCTAATGAACAAAGCTGATTTAGCTGCCAAGCTCTGGGAGCTTCATTCCAAAAAAGGCGTGGACGTTTCCAAAAAACACGCCGAAGAGGTCGTGGACTTCGTTTTTGACTCCATCGCCGACTGCCTGAAGCGGGGCGAGGAGGTCTCCATAGCGGGCTTTGGCTCGTTCGTGGCCAAACAGCGAAAGGCCCGCACGGCCCGAAACCCCCGAACCGGCGCCACGGTGCAGGTTCCCGCGATGAAAGTCCCGAAATTCAAAGCCGGCAAAGGCCTCAAGGACGCGGTTAAGTAAATCTAGAAAAGATCTCAAACCAAAAATCCCGTTTCAAGCGGGATTTTTGGTTTTTGCGCAACTAGGGCTCCAGCACGACGTAAAAAGCGTCATCCGGCCGGAAAGAATCTATGTTGAAAGCAAAAATTCCGGACGAGACGGAAAATTCTTTTTCGGACAAAAGCTCCGGGCGCGAAAGCGGCGCCTTGTCCGTGTTGGGGATGCGGAAAATCTTCACCTGGTAATCCCCGGACGGAAGCCCTGTCAGCTCAAAAGTCGTTTTCTTGACTCCTCCGCCCTCTTTCGCGAAACCGGAATATCCGGCCAGCGCCTGATATTTTGTCCCGTCAGAACTCGCGAGCATGGCGAGCGCCGGGTTCGTGCTCCGTGTTTTCACCCACTCGCCCGCCTGCGCGGCGTAGGCCCTGAAAACCCACCAGACCGAGCGCGGCTCAAAACTTCCGTCCGTCAAAAGCCCGTCGAGCGTATTGTAATCGCACTCGCCCGGCCCCGGCACCGGCCAGCAGGCCTTGCCCGCGCCGTCCGCCCCGCCGTCTTCCAACTCATGAAACATGACCGCCTGATGCCCCGCGCTGTAGATCGCCGCTCCGCCGATGGTCTCGCCGATGTAAATTCTCTTTACGTTCGCCCGGGCGTATTTTGGGGAAGCAAGCATGCTTTTTATTTCTTTCAGATGCTCCGAAACCTGCGACACGTTTTCGTCAACGTATTCGTGCCAGCTTATGAAATTGCTTTCGCATCCGTTTTCAAGGCAATAATCCAGGAGGGTCTGGATGCCTTTTTTGGTATTGGGCCAGCTGGCCAGGCCCGTAAGGGAAGGCCCGCCCACGTCCGCGTCCGGGAAAACGCTTCTTACGGCCTTGAAAGCAAGCTCGTGGAGCTCAAGATAATCCTGCACTTTGCACCTGTCCGGAGCAAAGAGCGAACCGTTGTCGGGCTCCCCCCAGACGTCCCACTCCAGAGTTTTCACGCCGCTCGCCTTGAAATCACTGGCGATACGGCGGACGAAATCGGACCAAAGATTCCAGTCGTCGCAGGGATAGACGCCCTTGGCTTCGTACAATTCCAGCCAATGGTTTTGAAAGTCAAACTGGACTTTCGGCGACAATCTGCTCATCCGCTTGTAAAGGTCCAGATTCACCCCGTCCGGAGTCCAAAGATAAGGATGACGCCAGAGCCGGGGTTTTAAGGGAATGATTTTTGCATCCGGGGGACTGGAATAAGCGTCAAGCCCGACCAAAAAACCGCTTCCGGCCCAGCGAACCTCACCGGCTTTCTCCGAAAAATCCGCCGCCAGAACGACCTCTCCCTTCGGAACCGCCGGGGCTTCCGGTTTGGGGAGAGTTACCGGCACGGAGGGACTGGCCGACGGCTCGGTGGGAAATGTCAACT
>CAZPXU010000029.1:0-4977 GCA_964590055.1 uncultured Candidatus Saccharibacteria bacterium
AGCGCCGGCCTCCTACGTGATGGTGGACGGACTCGGCGTGGGCGACGTGAAAGAAGTCGTGCTTCGAGACCGGCAGATGCTCGCGGAAGACGGAATATTCGTCGTAATCGCGGTGGTGGACGGGCAGACCGGCAAGGTAAAGGGCTCGCCCGACATCATCTCGCGCGGCTTCGTGTATCTGAAAGAGTCCAGAGAACTTTTGGCGCAGGCGCGCCATCTCATCAGGCGCGTCGTCGAGGACGCCACGGCCCAGATGCATCCCATCAACTGGGCCTTTCTGAAAGACGAGCTTCGCGAAGAATTGGGCAAGTTTTTGTTCAAGAAAACCGAACGCAGACCGATGGTATTACCCGTCATCATAGAAGTCTAACGACAAGGACTATTAAAGAGATGAAACTCGGGCAACCGAGTCTCGCCCCGTTAGATTGTGCGAAGCACAATCGTTGCGGGGTGGTGCTTCCAGTGATAATAGAAGTATAAATTTGTGCTAAAATACAAAAATGGCGAAAGAGAAGCCGATTGTCATAAGCGGTGTCCAACCCTCGGGCGAGATTCACATCGGAAACTATCTCGGGGCCATCAAGCAATTCGTTGAGCTTCAGGACAAATATCAAGCTTTCTTCTTCATCGCCGACCTCCACGCTTTAACTTTAAGAACGCCGGAGCCGACAGAATTAAAAGAGCGAACCCTGAATCTGGCGGCTTTGTATCTCGCCTGCGGGCTTGACCCCAAAAAAACCATAATTTTTACGCAATCCGCCATCCCCGCCCATACCGAGCTCAACTGGATTTTAAACACCTTAACGCCGCTCGGGGAGCTTTACCGGATGACCCAATTCAAAGAAAAAAGCGAGAAACATGAAGTGCTCGCAGGGCTTTTGAACTATCCCACTTTGATGGCCGCCGACGTACTTTTATACCAAACGGATTTCGTTCCGGTGGGAGAAGACCAACTCCAGCATCTGGAATTAACCCGGGCGCTCGCGAGAAAATTCAACTCCCGGTACGGACAAACTTTCAAAGAGCCCAAAGCGCTCATTCAAAGGGACGGCGCCAGAATCATGGGCCTGGACGACCCCGCCAAGAAAATGTCGAAGTCGGCCACAAGCCCCAATAACTATGTCGGAGTTCTGGACGCTCCCGATGAAATCCGGAGGAAAATAAAAATAGCGGTCACGGATTCGGGGCGCGAGATAAAATATCACCCGGAGACAAAGCCAGCAATTGCAAATCTTTTGGCGATTTACAGTTTAATAGCGAATATGCCCATCGCGAAACTTGAAAAAAAATACACCGGTAAAAGTTATAGCGAATTCAAAGCGGATTTGGCGGAAGTTCTGGTGCAAAAACTCTCCCCCATTCAGAAAAAATACAAGGCTCTCCTCAAAAATCCAAAAACTCTCAGAACAATTCTCGCCAAAGGCGCAAAAAAAGCTTCCGTCGTGGCCGACAAAACCCTCAAGGAAGTGAAAGCAAAAATCGGGCTGATATAAGGATATAAAATAAAAGAGGGGCAGACGCAACTAGGCGCCCACCCCTCACTATCTATCAATGAGCTTACTCCCTATAATGAGCCTGTCTCCTATTTCTTTTATTCTTTGCTCCACCCGAGACGGCAAGATGTCCAGGAGTAAGAACTCTGCCATGTGGGAAACGCAAGCGTCTCCAGAGAAATCGGCCCTGTTCATGCCCGCAACCCGTCCGCTCACGAACTGCCCCTGCCGGTAGCGCGTGATCACACTAAATACGCGCTCTGTCTCTCGGCAACTGCGTACCTCCCCAACCAGCTTAATTCCGAGATTATCGGCGAAGGTTCGCCAACGAAAGGCTTCTTCTTCTCGGTTGACAACCATTACCCCTACGTCAGCGCACGAAACCGCCAGCTCGCTAAACCTTGTTGCCTTGCCGGGCGAATCGGCTATCACAATTCCCGGCTTTGCCTTTGCCTTGGAAAATTCTTCAAAGGCTTGAATCGCCAACTCCATCGTCCACGGGCGTTTTAATGCCTGCATTTTCTCCCTGTCCTGAGCAAACCCTTGTTTAAGGGCCTCTTGGGTAGGAGTGCCGAGGTCAAGATCCTCAAGAGTTATCTCCAGGGGGAAATTTTCCCAAGGGCCGCGGTGAGACGTTACGGATTTAAAAACTTCTCTCATGCTCTCAAAGAGCGCGCGGGCAAAAGTGCTCTTGCCTATAGACCTATCCCCGATAACAGCGCATCCGATACGCTCGTTCTTCAGAGACATCAGCCGACCCTCTTTAAGCTCGTAGGAACCGGCTTTCACGACTTCCCGCTCGGCACGCTCATCGCTCTTCAAAACGGGAAATTTCCCAGCCCGTAATCCAGGCGGAGTCTCCACGGGCGCCGAAACCGGTGTAGGGAAAAAATTTCCGTCCTGCTCATCGTTCCAGCCCGTTCGCCAGAAATCTCGTCCGCTTCGGAGGCATTCCTCAAAAAAAGGGATGGTGCTCTCAAGAAGCGATTTAGGGTCCGACATTGAGGAATAAGACTTCAATAAGCGCCAGCCGAACTCTTTCTTGGGACTGTAAGCGCACCAATCCAGGAGGCGCCTAAGCAAGTATTTTTTCTTATAGCCGCTTCTCCCGATCAAAGATTCAAGCTCGTTGTGTAGGTCTGGCCGGTCAAGTCTCCCAATTTTGCCTCCCTCAAAATAATTGTGAGAATCTCCTTCAGAGTAACGAGCCTCTACATTTGGAGAGTAAAGGCCGAGGTGCCGACCAAGGAAATAATAGGCAAAAGCTACCAATGGAGACACAGGAAAAGGCACGAGGAGAACGCGAACGCCCGAATTTTCCACAAGAATCACCCCCTTTCCAGTTAGATTTGCACGGAGAAAATTAACAAGGTGCTCTTTTAAAAAAAGCACGCCCTCGCTTAAAAGTCAATGTCCTATTCAGGCGGGCTTTGCCAGCCTCGCCTAGCGCGAGTCTAGGCGGGCGCCTAATCTCACTAAGAGCTCCGCGAGCTCTTTCTTTTTTTCTTCAAAAGTTTTTTGGTCGCGCGCTTCCAAAACGAGACGCAAAAGATTTTCCGTATTGGAGGGGCGCAAGTTGAACCACCAGAAAGGGTAATCAACGGTCAGGCCGTCCAGATAATTTTTGCGCCCGTCGGAATATCGTTCTTCCACAGCTTTAAGAACCCCGGCTTTTTCAGAAACGCTGAAATTAATCTCGCCGGAGTGGAAATAACGGAAGTACGGCTCAATCAGTTGCGACAACGGCTTATCCGAATGCGCCGCCGTTTCAAGAATTTTAAAGGCGGCCAAAAGCGCCGAGTCCGCGAAGAAAAAATCCTTAAAAAAGAAATGCCCCGAAAGCTCCCCCCCAAAAAGAGCGTCCGACTCCCGCATGGCATCCTTAATAAACGAGTGGCCCACGCGGCTCGGAACGCCCCGAATGCCTTTTGTTTCCAAATCCTCCCTCAAAGCATGGGAAGAGCGGATATCATAAACCACGCTGTCGCCGTGTTCCGCCGCAGACGCCAGCAACCATAACACCGCGTCCCCCTGCAGGGCTTTTCCTTTCTCGTCCAAAACCACGACCCGATCCCCGTCCGGGTCGAAAATAAAACCGACTTCGGCTCCGGTTTCCAAAAGCGCCTTGCGGGCGTTTTTTTGCGCCCAGGGAAGAAGAGGGTTTGGTTCTCTCTGCGAGAGAGTGGGGTCCGGGGCAAGAGCAAGCGGGAAAGCGTCAATTCCTTTCAAGACGCGAAGCACCGCCGGCAAAATCAAGCCGACCGCCCCGCCCCCGGCGTCAAAAACGGCCCTGACCCGGCGCGGCAGACTGATTTTAGAAACAAGAAATTTGCAATAATCCTCTGTGAAATCTTTTTTTTGAAAAGAGCCCCGGGGACCGCCGTAAGACGACCATCCCTTGTTAATGATATTCTTAACGTCTCCCAGCCCCGAGATTTCGGAGAGCGTCCGCACCCCTTCGTAAAGTTTGAGGCCGTTATAACGGGAGGGATTATGAGAAGCCGTCACCATCAGTCCTCCGGCGGCTCCGGACTCGCCCATGGCGAAGGTGAACATCGGGGTCGTGACCGTTCCAACCTCAAGCACTTCGGCGCCGCGGGATAACAGGGTTTCTTTGACTTCTTCCAAGATTTCCTCGGAACTGCCGCGCACGTCTTGGCCCAGAAGAAAAAGCCGCCCGGATGAGCGTTGGTCGATGTATTCCTTAAAACCGATGGCGATAAGCTCCAGGGTGTTGTGGTCAAGCTCTTCCGGATAAAGGCCGCGAACGTCGTAGGCATGAAACACTTCGGGATGAAAGGCCTTGAGCTTCAGCTTGCTTTCCATGTCTTACTATTTTAACATAGGAAAATCTCTTTATGTCTCTTGCCATCGGAATCGTCGGGCTCCCCAATGTCGGCAAATCCACCCTGTTTCAGGCGCTGACCAAAAAAGAAGTGGACCGTTCCAACTATCCTTTCGCGACCATAGATCCCAACGTGGGCGTGGTTCAGGTCCCGGACGGGCGCCTTGAAATTCTGGCCAGGATTTCAAACTCAAAAAAAATCGTCCCGGCGATAGTGGAGTTCGTCGACATCGCGGGGCTCGTCAAAGGAGCGGCCCAAGGGGAGGGCCTCGGCAACAAATTTCTTTCCCACATCAAGGGGGTTGACGCCATTTTGGAAGTGGTGAGGGCCTTTGAAGACCCGCAGATAACCCACGTCGAGGGAGCGCCAAATCCCAAACGCGATATCGAAATCCTGGAGGCGGAACTTATCTTAAAAGACCTGGAAAGCGCCGAGAAAGCGCTCGCGCGTTTCGACAAAGAGGCCAAAGCCGGCGATAAAAAAGCTCTGGAAAAACTGGGGCTTTTGAAAAAAATAATCGCGGAGCTCAAAGGCGGCTTTAGCGCTCCGAGGCCGAAGGAAGGGGAAGAAGTTTTTCGAGAGGTGGGATTTTTGTCTTCCAAACCCATTTTATATTGTTTCAACTCATCGAGTCTGAA
>CAZPXU010000029.1:5077-8595 GCA_964590055.1 uncultured Candidatus Saccharibacteria bacterium
TGGGATTTTTGTCTTCCAAACCCATTTTATATTGTTTCAACTCATCGAGTCTGAACGACGCCGACGGAGGGGAAGAAGAACTAAAAAAGCTGAAGCCCGGGGCGGTAACTCTAAATCTGAAAGAAGAGTTTGAAACGAGCAACCTCGACGAGAACGAAAAAAAAGATCTCGGAGTAAAGTCGGGGCTGGAAGAGCTGATCGGGGCCGCCTACCGGATTTTGGGTCTCATAACCTTCTTTACGACCGGGGAAGATGAAACCAGGGCCTGGACCGTGCCGTCCCGTTCCACGGCGCCTCGGGCCGGGCGGGCCATCCACAGCGATTTTGAGAGAAAATTCATAAGAGCCGAGGTAATCTCTTTTGAAAAATTAATCGAGGCGGGTTCTCTGGCAAAAGCCCGGGAGCGGGGGTTGGTCCGCACGGAGGGTAAAAATTACCCGGTAAAGGAGGGGGACGTGATAGAGTTTAAGATATAAGTTGAACGATAGAGACGGCCGTGATAAGATATAAACCATGTCAGGAGAACCAACTTTATACGAAATCACGTATCTTCTGAAAGCGGGCGGGGAGGAAGAGCCCGAGCTTTTGGCCGAGCGGATAAAAAAACAGATTGAAGACAAAAAAGGGCTCATTCTGGAGGAGGTGAGAGTTCATAAAATCCGCCTAAGCTATCCGATTCAAAAACACAATGAAGCGCTCCACGGCTCTTTCAAGTTTATGCTGAAAAGCGAGGAATTGGAGGCGTTGAAAGAAAATGTGGCCAAAGAGCGGAACATGTTGAGGCATATTCTGGCGCACGCGAAACTCCGCGAGGCCAGACGCCCGGCTTTCGGAGCCAGAGCCAGGGAACCGCGCGGCGCCGGGGCTGATATAGCCACGATCGACAAAAAACTGGACGAACTGTTGGGAAAGTAATTTACCCTCCAAACTTTTCAACTTACCAGTATTAAGTTATACTTTGACAACAAGGCAAGGCATCACTACACATTAAGTATTTATTGGTTTAAAAAGTTAGGAGGGTACATGAATTTAAATAAAGCTTTTCTGATAGGAAACCTGACGCGCGATCCGGAGATGCGGACGCTCCCTTCGGGCCAGCCGGTGGCCTCGTTCGGGCTTGCCACAAACCGCGTTTGGTCCAAAAACGGCAAGCGCGAATCCCAGGCCGAATTTCATAATATCGTCGCTTTCGGACGCCTCGCCGAGATCGCATCCCAGTATCTCTCCCGCGGCAAAATGGTTTTAGTGGAGGGGCGCATCCAAACCCGCACCTGGCAGGCTAAAGACGGCGCCAAGAAAAATCGCACCGAGATAATCGCGGAG
Organism: uncultured Candidatus Saccharibacteria bacterium; assembly: GCA_964590055.1. Classification (GTDB taxonomy): domain Bacteria; phylum Patescibacteriota; class Minisyncoccia; order JACPKW01; family UBA11713; genus CAZPXU01. Next base: position 6,401 of record CAZPXU010000029.1, read on the forward strand.
CGCCTTCAGTTGGGGCCGAGGGGTGCGAGCGCGGCAAATCCGCCGGCCCAGGCGGCCAGGGAGGAAGCGGCGGAGCCGGAAGCGCTTGAAACCATAGAATATCCGCAAGAAGACATCAATCCCGACGAAATACCATTTTGATTTGTAAAAAATGGAAAAGCAGTGTCATTTTTGCACAGCCAACATTAAAAATATCGACCACAAAGACGCGGTCGGACTTCGCGAATTCATCGACCCCCAGGCAAGAATTCTGCCTTCCAGACGCACCGGCGTATGCTCCCTGCACCAGCGAAAACTCGCCCGGGCCGTAAAGCGCGCGAGGATTTTAGGGCTTTTGCCTTTTTTAACCCGGTAGCGAGCCCTAAAACTGCTTCAAGAGATTCTGCAAATCTTCCGAGGCCCCGGGGTTGGCTTTGATCCCCTCCTCCAAAAGCGCCTTGGCCTTCTCCGGATCATTCAATACGAAGCGGTAAAAATCGGCGAAGTTTCGGTAAATATAAATCTGATCGGGGCCGTTTAAGACGGCCTTTTTATAATTGGCCTCCGCTTTCGCCCAGTCTTTCAGATAATAGCCATAAAGCTCGCCGAGGTTGTTGAAAGAAACATGGTTGGAAGGCAAAAGCAGGCTCGCGTACTCCCAGGCCTGCCTCACGCCCTCGTAATCCCCGATAATTTTGCGCAAGCGGCCGAGCTCCAACCAATGGTCAAAAAGCTCCGGATTTTTCTTAAGCTCCAGAGAAATTTCACCAATCCTTGCGGTCGCGGCCTTTTCGGTCTCAACCGGCAAAGAGAGGGTAATTTTAACGGGGCGGCTTAGGTCCGGCGGAGGAGGAAAAGAGCCGGCGAGCGGCAGGGATTCAACTTTAAAATCACCCGTGCCCGTGACTCCCAAGCGCGTTAGGACGCCGGACTCGGGCGCGGGAGCTTTTTCGTTGCGGGGCTTCGGGGAATAGAAATAAAAAAACCATCCCCCGACAATAAGCAGAGCCAAAACTGAAAAAATTAAGATGGTGAGAATTTTATTTTTCGGCATTTCTCCATTTTACCCCCACACCAAAACTTATCAAGTTTTGGTGTGGGGGTCGTCCCACCCCTAGGAAAACCAAAAGCCCCCGAGAGGGGGCTTTTGGACTAGCTCACAAGCTCTCCGCCTTTCCCGCCGAAGCGGGAGAGGCAAGAGAAACTAGATTTACTTCGTGATCACCTGCGCGTCAAGGTTGGAGGACGGAAGTCCCGGAACCCTGTAACCGTTCGTCCAATCGCAATGCGTGGTCAAGGACGTGGTCGTCGCGTTGGGAGACCAGATGAAGTCGTCGTTCGTGTCGAGGTCAATCGCGCTCGTGGTCGCGAGCAAGCCGCAACCGGCGATGCCCGTCGGAAGCGCCGCGTTTGTCGGATAAGCCGCGTCACCTTCCAGCTGGGTCGTAACCGATCCGCCGGTCGGACCGCCCGAGAGAGTGATGTCGCCGCGCACCTCGAAGTAGTAGGTCGCGTCCTTCGGAACGGTAACCTTCTGGTCGGTCGGAGCACCGGTGCCGTCGAAGGGCACATCGAAGTCGGTGTTGCCGTCGCCCGGAAGGGCCGAGTCGGTCGCGTTCAGCTGGCCGTCTGACCACGGAGGAATCGTAGTCGTGAAGTCAGATGCGGTGTAGCCGAAGAGCTTGAGGTTCGTCAGCGTCGTGGTCGAGTAGCTGCCCGGGGTTTGCGGAACCGTCGAGGTCGCGATGCGGAAGGTGAATTTGAACAAGGACACGTCGTTATAGTTCGCCTTCACCGAGAAGCGGTAGAGCCGGATGCCCGTTATGCCGCCGCCGTAGGAGGTCGGGATGCCCGTGGTGATGCGCGCCACCGAAGGATAGCCCTTGAACAGCCTGACACCGGAGACATCCGTGTCGGAAGAGCTTCCCTGGTTGATGGTCGAGCCGGAGGACACTCCGACGCCTTGCGTACCGGTCGAGTCCGCGCCGTCGTAGTCAACCTCGATAATGGAACCTTGAGTTCCCGGCTGGGCCGTGCCGATTGCCGCCAGATCCCCTTTGATCGTCATTATCCTGTCGCCATCCTTAGGAATGACGAAGTCTGCGGTCAAAGTCGAGGTGGCGTTGTGGTTCGTGCCCGTGAAGATGGCCGTTCCAATATGTGCCGCGCCGTCCCACAAAGTCACTTGCGTGAGATCGTTGGGCGAGCTGGAAGCG
>CAZPXU010000030.1:0-8451 GCA_964590055.1 uncultured Candidatus Saccharibacteria bacterium
GGTAGCGGCCGGTTCCATCTCCGGCGTGCCCACCGATCCCCTGGGGCGCGCCCAGGGAGTCTGCGGTCAGGCCTCCTCCTTCGTTTATTGTTATCAGTCCGCTGACGGTTTCAGTTATACTCTGCGTTACGCTTTAGAAACCAATACCATTCCGGGGAAGTCGGCGGGATGGCAGTCGGTCAGTCCCTAAACGTTTAGCATAAAAATGGCAAAAATTCTGATAGTGGACGATGACGAATTTCTTTTGGACATGTACGCGCTCAAGTTCAAGGAGTCCGGTTTTGAAGTGGAGGTGGCGCGGGGGGGAGAAGAAGCCATGGAGACAATGCGCCTAGGACTTAAGCCGGACGTGCTGCTTTTGGATATCGTCATGCCCGCCTTGGACGGCTTTGACGTGCTGAAGCTGATTAAAAAGGAAAATCTCATCCCCGGCGCGGTCTTGGTGGTGCTCACCAATCTGGGCCAGAAAGAGGACATCGAAAAAGGTTTGCATCTGGGAGCGCAGGATTATATCGTGAAGACGCACTTCACACCGTCGGAGGTGGTAAAAAAGGTATCGGGATTAAGAAAGAAAAAAACCTCCTAAAAATGGCCAAAAACTACGCCGAAGAATTGAAAGAACTTTTGCTGACGGTTGCCAGAGAGCAGGCCTCGGATTTGCATCTTTCGACCGGGCGCCATCCCACCCTGCGGGTCTCACGCCAACTGATCCCGCTTTCCAAAAAACCGGTTCTGACTCCGGAGGATACGAAAGGGCTTGTTTTCGCGATGCTCTCCGCTCCGGACCAGGAACAGCTTTTGAAGGAAAAGGAGTTGGATTTTTCCTACAGCCTGGAGGACAAAGTGCGTTTCCGCGTGAATGCTTTTTTCGAGCGCGGTTTTCTGTCCGCCGCGTTCCGCTTGGTGCCGGTCGACATAAAAAGTCTGAAGGAATTGAATCTTCCTGAAATTTTGCGGGATTTCACGAGAAAAGAGCAGGGCTTTTTCCTGGTGGCGGGTCCCACCGGGCACGGCAAGACCACCACTTTGGCGTCGATGATTGACATCATAAACAAAGAGCGCGCCGCCCACATCCTTACCATCGAAGATCCAATTGAATATTTGTTCACTCCGGACCAGTCGCTCGTCGACCAGCGCGAGGTGGGGTCGGACACGCTGGGTTTTTCAAGAGCGCTGCGCTCGATGTTCCGCGAAGACGTCAATGTCGCGATGATCGGCGAGATGAGAGACCCCGAAACCATGGCGGCAGCGGTGACGGCGGCCGAGACCGGGCATCTTATTTTTTCCTCGCTTCACACCAACAACGCTGCCCAGACCATCGACCGCATTATCGATTCTTTTCCGTCCTCCCAGCAAAATCAAATCCGCTCCCAGCTTGCCTCCACGCTTCTGGGAATTTTTTCCCAGCGTCTGATCCCGCGGGTTTCGGGCGGCCTCATTCCCGCCTATGAGCTTTTGATTTCGACGGCCGCGGTTCGAAATCTCGTTCGGGAGAACAAAATTCACGAAATAGATTTGGTCATTGAGACTTCCGCCGAGCTCGGCATGGTGAGCCTGAACCAGTCTCTGGTCGCGCTCGTCCGGCAGGGTGAGGTGAATTTTGAAAATGCGCTTGCTTTTTCTTTGAATCCCAAGGAGCTCGAAACTCTGATGGGCAGGAGGTGATTTAATTGAATTAACTTTTTAAAAATTGGCGCTTTATCGTTATCAGGCGAGAACCCCGGAGGGAGAAGTCAAAGCGGGCACGATTGAGGCCGCGAGCTTGGAGCTTGCCCTGACTTCGTTACAGCGCCGGGGGCTGGTCATTGTTTCTTTGGAGCCGGCTCTCGAAGAGGTTTCCTGGTATGACAGGAGCATAGGGAAGTTTGAGCGCATTAAATACCGTGACGTAGTGATTCTTTCCAGGCAGCTTGCCACCTTGTTTGAAGCCAAGGTTCCGGTGGTGCAGGCGCTCAAGGTTTTAATAAGCGAAACCGCGAACGTTGCCTTGAAGGGCCATCTCTCAGAGGTCCTCTCCGATATTCAGGGCGGTTTGTCGGTTTCGCTTGCCCTCTCCCGCCACCCCCAGGCTTTTTCGAATTTTTACGTGAACATGGTGCGCTCCGGCGAAGAATCCGGGAAGCTCGAAGAAATTTTCGGATATCTCGCCGATTACATGGAGCGAAGCTTTGAGTTGCAGTCCAAGGCCCGCAACGCTTTGATTTATCCTGCTTTTGTTCTGTCGGCTTTCATTGTCATCATCGCTCTGATGATGACGGTGGTGGTTCCGCGCCTTTCCGACATTCTGACCGAGACCGGGCAGACGATTCCGATTTACACCCGCATCGTCATAGGTTTCAGCAACTTTCTTTCCCAGTTCGGCGTCTTTGTTTTGATTCTCATCGCCATCGCCGGGATTTTGCTCTGGCGCTATACCAAGACCGCCGGGGGGCGCCTGGCCGTATCGCGCTTTATGATTGAAATTCCTTTTTTGGGCGGGTTATACAGAAAAATTTATCTCTCCCGCCTTACCGATAATCTTCAAACCCTTTTGGCCGGCGGGGTGAGCGTGCTTAGGGCTCTGGAAATTTCTTCCGACGTGATCGGCAATGAAATCTATCGCACAATTGTGCGCCAGTCCATGGAGCACGTGAAGGGCGGAATACCCATCTCGGAGGCGTTCGCGCGGTACGAAGACATTCCGCCCCTGGTTACCCAGATGATTCGGATCGGCGAGGAAACCGGGAAACTGGATTTTACCTTAAAAACCCTCGCGAGATTTTACCGGAACGAGGTGTACAACGCCGTGGACAACCTGGTTTCTCTGATTGAGCCCATAATGATAATCGTCTTGGGGCTTGCCGTCGGGTTTTTGGTCGCGGCGGTTCTTATCCCCATATACAATATTTCGTCCGCCATCTAGGGTGTATAATATGGCTAAAGAAGAGATTCTTATTGGTTTAAAGGTCGTCTCACAAAATTAATTCATCCCCATGAATATTTTTCGAAAAAAAACAGGCGGCTTCACCTTGATAGAGCTTTTGGTGGTTATCGCCATTATCGGCATTCTGGCTTCGGTGGTTCTGGCCTCTCTCAACAACGCCCGCAAAAAGTCTCGGGACGCGAGGAGAGTGGCGGATATCAAACAGTTACAGCTTGCTCTTGAGCTTTATTTTGACGCCCAGCGCGATTATCCCGCGACTCTGTCTCTTTTGGCGCCAGGCAACATCCCGGTAGTTCCAACCGATCCTTTGACCGCAGCTTATACCTATGAGCGCTGTTCTTCCACGCTGTACCACCTCGGAGCGGCTTTGGAGGAATCAACCAACCCTGCGCTTCAAAGCGATCTCGGCACCGCGCCAACGGGCTGTACCGGAACTTGGAGCGTTGATACCGCCGTCTGTTCGGGCACGGCGGGCACAGACCAGGGCTCTTTCTGCTACGACGTCTCCCCTTAGGAGATTCGAGTACGGTGGCGCTTTTTGTTTTTCTTGCCGGGCTCATCTTCGGATCGCTCGCTAACGTCGTCATCTTAAGGCAAAACACCGGAGAGCGGATGGTCAAAGACCGCGCCCGGTGTTTTGCGTGCGGGGCCAAGCTCGCGTACTTCGAGCTCGTTCCGGTTTTAAGCTACCTCGTCCAGCGAGGCCGTTGCCGCCGGTGCGGGTCTAAAATATCTCTGCAATATCCGCTGGTGGAGCTTTCGATGGGGGCGCTCTTTTTGTTTTTCTTTTTGAAGTGGAGCGCTTCCTACAATACTTTCTCCAGTCTTCCCATTCTGGGCTGGTGGCTGGTCGTGGGTTTTTTTCTGGTGGTTTTGGCCGTCTATGACATCCGGCACCGCATTTTACCGGATGCCTTCTCTTATTTTTTCCTGGTGGTGGCGCTCGGCGGAAACATTTTGTTTAGGATGCCGGCCCCGGCCCCTTTGGTCTTGTCGTTGGTGCCGGCCTTATTTCTTTTTTTATTGAATGTTGTTTCCCGCGGGCGCTGGATGGGGCTGGGGGATGCCAAGCTGATGGCGGGCGGCGGGCTTTTCCTGGGATATCCCGGGAGCGTGTCCGCTCTATTTTTTGCTTTCTGGCTGGGATCTTTTTTCGGCCTCGCTCTGGTGTTTTTGAGGAACTACTCTCTTAAAAGCGAAATACCCTTCGGGCCGTTTTTGATTCTGGGTATGCTTGGCGCGTTTTTTTTCCCCGGCCTGGACCCCTTTTTGTCGTTTTTTTAGGTCTTACCAGACCGCTTCGAGAACCGTCTTCAAAATGATAAACTGGAATGGTGCGGGGGTTTACTCTAATTGAACTTTTGGTGACCATCGGCATTTTCGTTTTGGCGGCGAGTATGGTGCTTGCGAACTATCCCAAATTCGCGAGCCGGATAAGTTTGGAACGAACGGCCCAGGAAATCGCCCTCTCTCTTAAAAAGGCGCAGTCTTTCGCTCTTGCGGTGCGGGAATTTGGCGCGGGTTCAAGCCTTTTCCCCGGATACGGGGCGCATTTTGAAACGGCCTCTGATCGCGAATATGCGATTTTTGCGGATACCAACGGCAACAAAAATTACGATATCTCCGGAGAGCTCGTGGAACTTTTGCGCATTGAGGCCTCGCCGCGGATCGTCGCTCTTTGCGCCGGCGAGAAAAGTCAGCCGCCAGGGGACTGCAGTCTTACGAGTTTGGATATTACCTACCTGCGTCCCGCCCCCACCATTTTTTTCAAAAGCGGGATTCAGACCTTGAATTATCCGGACGTCGAAATAAAAGTGATATCCCTGGACGGGGTTATACGCACCATCACGGTCTGGTCCACCGGGCAGGTCGCGGTGGAATAAACTAAAATGCGCGCCATGAAAATGAAAATTACAATCGGCGCCCGAAGGCCCTTGGTCAATGCGGGTTTCTCGCTCCTCGAAACTCTGGTTGCAATCGGCATTTTGATTGGAGCGGTTCTGGGACCGCTGACGCTTGCCTCTTCCAGCATCAACGCGGCTTCGCTTGCCAGAAACCAGATTACGGCGGCGAACCTCGCGGCCGAGGCAATGGAGGCTGCCCGCAATAAACGGGATTCCAACATTTTTCAAGGAACAGATTGGCTTTCGGGATTTGCCGCCTGCGTCGCCCCGGGATCCTGTTTTTTGGACATGATTCAAGTCCCCCCTTACGACTACGATATGGCGCCCTGCGCCCCCGCCTGCCCCTCGCTTAAACGAAATCCCGCGACCGGCCTTTTTAACGCCCAGACGGGGGAAGAGACGCATTTTATCAGAAAACTTACCGTCACCAGCCTGACTGCTGATGAGGTTAAGGTGCGGGTAGAGATAAGCTGGCAGGAAAAAAATTCCAATCCCTCTTTTGTTTTGGAAACTTATCTTTTGCGCTGGCATTGATGAAAAATCAAAAATCAAAAATCAAAAATCAAAATTTCGGTTTCACGCTTTTGGAGGTGATAGTCTCGCTCGGAGTTTTTTCCATCGCTATTTTGATATCGCTTTCGAGCATTTTTGCGATCTCCGATGCTCAGAAAAAAGCCGTGGCTTTGCAAAATGCCCTTGACAATCTGCGCTTTGCGATTGAGGCGGTCTCGAAAGAGATTCGAACCGGCTCCTCGTTTCATTGCGGCTCTGATATCTCCCTCGTCCCGCAGGACTGCTCCGGCGGCTCTTCCTTTACTTTTCTCAATGCCGAAGGCCAGACGGTAACGTATTATCAATCGGCCTCCAACCAGCTTTTAAAAAAGGTCGGCGCGGATTTGCCCCAATCCGTTACTGCGGCCGTGGTCAAAGTCGAGCGCCTGGTTTTTTACGTTTCGGGAGCCCCGGAGGGCGATAAGCGTCAGCCCCGCGTCACGCTGATCATTGAAGGCAAAGTTTCGCCCACTAGCCGCACCGAAACCCGGCTGCAGTTGGAAACCACGGTTTCCCAAAGGAAATTGGATTCATGATTTTTTTAAAGATCGGAAAAAATATTTGGTTTTGCCGGCGAGGGGTTGCGCTTTTGTTTACCATGCTTATCACCTCGATTATTTTTTCCATCAGTTTAGGAGTGTATAACCTCATCATCGGAGAGATTTTGCTCTCCGGCACGGGGCGGGATTCCCAGCTCGCTTTTTACGCCGCCGATGCCGGAACGGAATGCGCGCTTTTTTGGGATATTCAGCACCCGGGGCTTGGCCAGAGCGCTTTTTCGACCTCCACCCCCGCCGTGATTTCCTGCGCCGGCCAGTCGAAGAGCGTAGGCGGGGCGAGCATTTCGAACTTCAGCTTGTCTTTTGAAAACGGATCTTGCGTCTCGGTGGAGGTGGATAAACAGCCCACCCAGAACGTGATCACCGCCCAGGGGCAAAATACCTGCTCGGGCTCGAGCCGCACGGTCCAGCGCGGGCTCAAGGTATCCTACTGATGTTCCTCATTTATGAAAGCCGCGATTTCAAAAGCCGAGGCCAAAGCGAGGGTCGAGAAGCTTAAAAAAGCAATTGCTAAATACCGATACGAGTATCACGTTCTGGATAAATCCTCCATTTCGCCGGAGGCCTTGGATTCGTTGAAGCACGAGCTCAAAAAGCTCGAGGATGAGTTCCCGGATTTAATCACGCCGGATTCGCCGACCCAGCGCGTGGCCGGCAAACCCGTCGGGGGTTTTAAAAAAATCACGCACCGGACGCCGATGCTTTCCTTGGAGGACGTTTTTTCCGAGGAAGAGTTTTCGGAATGGGCGGGGCGGGTTAAAAAACTTTTGCGTCTTGACCCTGCCGCGGCGGGGCCGGAGCTTTTCTGTGAATTGAAGTTTGACGGGCTCGCCTGTTCCCTTGTTTATAAAAACGGGGTCTTGGAGCGGGCTTCTACGCGCGGGGACGGGAAAGTCGGGGAGGATGTGACCCGGAACATTCGCACGATTGAGGCCGTGCCTTTGCGCCTGGAAAAACTTGCCCGCCGAGGCGGGGACGTCAGGGGGGAGGTTGAGGTACGAGGAGAAGTGATAATCACCAAAAAAGCGTTTGAGAAAATAAACCGCGAACAAAAAAAGAAAGGTAGCGCGATTTACGCAAATCCCCGGAATTTGGCGGCCGGTTCTTTAAGGCAGCTTGACCCCAAGATTACCTCCGCGCGCCATCTGGATTTTCACGCCTATGACCTGATAGGTGATGTAGGGCAGAAATTTCACTCCGAGGAGCACCAAATTTTAAAAGAACTCGGGTTTAAAACTGACGCCGAGGCACGGGTCATACGCCGACCGGATGAAGTTTTTAAATTCAAGGAGAAAATTGAGCGGGAGCGCGAAAAACTGCCTTACGGCATAGACGGGCTAGTGGTGCAGGTTGATGACAACAAAATTTTTCAGAAGCTCGGAGTGGCCGGCAAGGCGCCCCGGGGCTCGGTGGCTTTCAAATTTTCGCCCAAGGAAGCCACGACCAGAGTGAAAAATGTAATCGTGCAGGTTGGGCGCACCGGGAAATTGACGCCCGTCGCCGTTTTGGAGCCGGTGGAGGTCAGCGGGGTGACCATTTCGCGGGCAAGCTTGCACAACGAAGAAGAAATCCGGCGCTTGGGGCTTAAAATCGGCGACACGGTTATCGTGGGCCGGGCCGGGGACGTGATTCCGGACGTTAAAAAGGTTTTGAAAGAACTTCGCCGGGGACGCGAACAGGAATTTCACATGCCAAAGCGCTGCCCGGTTTGCGGGCATGCTACCGCAAGGGAAAAAGGAGGCCCTTTGACGTTTTGTAAAAATAAATTTTGCTCCGCGAAGCATCGCGAGAATATCTATCACTTTGTCTCCAAGCACGCTTTTGACATTGACGGGCTCGGCCCGAAAATCGTGGACGTTTTATTGGACCAGGGCCTGATTCAGGACGCCGCTGATATTTTTGACCTGACAGAAGGGGACATTCAGCCGCTCGAAAGATTCGGCGAGAAGTCCGCGGCCAATATCGTGGCCGCCGTTAAGGACAGGAGCAAAATTTCCCTGCCGCGTTTTCTGATTGCTTTGGGAATTTTGCACGTCGGCGAGGAAACCGCGGAAGATTTAGCCGACCATTTCGGCTCTCTTGAAAAACTTGAGAAAGCGAATCTGGAGGAGCTTCAAAATATCCCGAACGTGGGCGATATAGTCGCGAAAAGCATTTACGGGTGGTTTCGGGATTCTTACCGCAAAAAATTCTTGGACAAATTGTTAAAGCGTGTCAGTATCGAGAAATATCACGCTCCCTCCGGCAAATTAAAGGGCAGAAAATTCGTGGTTACGGGGACGCTTGAAAGCTTGACCCGGGAGGAAGCCAAATCCAGAGTCCGAAAACTTGGCGGCGATGCTTCCGAAACCGTCTCCAAAGAAACGGATTACCTGGTGGCCGGCTTGGAGCCCGGTTCCGCCAAACTGGAGCGCGCCAAAAAACTCGGCGTGAAAATTATTGATGAGAAGGAATTTTTGCGGATGCTTTAACCTTCTCTAATTCGCGCGAATAGGAGAATAGTTTTAATGCA
>CAZPXU010000031.1:0-1248 GCA_964590055.1 uncultured Candidatus Saccharibacteria bacterium
GGAATCTGACAATTAAAGGCGCAAGATTTTCTCTCCTCTTGAGACAAGAGGGGGAAAGGGTCAAATGTTTTTTGACTACCCCCATCCCCGTGGAGATTTTCTCGATTTCCCTTTCGAGCGGGCACGTTTCACTTGGGCTGGGCAGAGATATTTCAAGTGAAGCGGCAAGCAGCGTGGCCCTTCGCGGATTTATTAAGCAGTCTAGAGACCTCGCTCCCGACGGATTTGTCTACACCTTGCTTGATGAGGAAGGTTGCTGTCTCGGCTGGCCGGGCTTCGAGGGCGATGAGTGGTGGGGGGACCTTTACGTCGTCTTCAATCGGCCGGAGGAGGAAATCAGAAAAAATCTTCAGATCGCGGTTTACTACTCTGAGAGAGACCGCAGGAAGTTTCTGCGTTTCTCTTATTTCGGGCCGCCCAGGAACAGGGCAGAGTATTTCCTGGTTTTGGAGATGGATCCGTTGAACCTCAGCGGACATCCTTTCTTAGCGTATTTTATCCCGGAACCGCCCCACGGCGAGGTTTCAGAGAATGATGCGTCGTTGCTCCATTAACCCAGGAAGAGCAGTCGAGATTAGAAGTTCTTTCAGAATTGTAAGCGAGCCGGCGAAACGTCGGCTCGTCTTTTTTATAACAATATAAACCAAAAACCGGCCCTTTAGGGGCCGGTCTCTGGCAATTTTGATGCGCCTGTAAGCCGAATTCTGTACCGAGCGCATAACGCTTTATGTGCTCGGCGATGGCCATTTATCTCGAATGCTCCTTGCGGAGCAAACTGAAGCGGCACTCTGCCAAAACTGCCCGAGCAGAGCGAGGCTGCAATTTTGAGCATCCCGCCGACGGCGGGACTCTCAATTTTGCAATCGCTCGCATACTCGCGAGCAAAATTGGAGCACGGCCTTGCACCAGGCAGGGTTTTCCGCGTTGCGACGTCGCCGACGCAACGAGTCCCGTTCTACAGGACACTTTTCACCTTTTGTCCCGCTATCAGCGGGACTAGTATTGTCTCTGTGGCACTATCCGTCCCTCCCGCCTTGCGGCGGGAAAGCGTGGCCGTTAGCCACTGCCCATAAATGAGAGATTAGATGTTTGAGATTAGGAAATTAGAATTGTTTCCAACTTTCCACTTCTCATTTCTAACTTCTCAATTAGTGTCCGGACTTTCCTCTACCAAAGTTGTCCGAGCAAAGCGAGGTTACAACTTTGAGTATCCCGCAGAATGCGGGACCCGCCTTCGAGATCGGAAGA
>CAZPXU010000031.1:1258-8126 GCA_964590055.1 uncultured Candidatus Saccharibacteria bacterium
TCCTCCCCGTCGCTCGCGAGCAACGGGGCGGCCACCCGGCGCATCTGTGTGTATTATAGCCGTAAATTTGCTTTTGTCAATTGTTATCTTTTGATTTTATTGTATCTGCGAAGCCTGTTGCTCTCCACGAATTTATGGAGGTCGGCGATATGGTAGAGGCGGTATTTGCTGCCGTCGCGCCGAAACGGCTTTAATCTGTCGTTTTTGTCCCAAGCCCGGAGCGTGCCGGGGGAAACCCCCAGAAACAAGGCGGCCTCCTTTATTTTGAGATATTTGGTCTTGAGTTTGGGCATCGTTAAATATTTTAGACCAAGCGCCGTTTTATGCCAATTGCCTTTTCCTCGTTTCCGGCTCCATGCTATGATAGGATAATCGTATGAATTCCCTGCCCGACAGCTTATTGTCCGGACTTTCCAAAATCCCGTTGCGGCTTTTTTATTTGGCGCTGTTTTTGGTTCCGCTTTTCGCCCTGCCCTACACCATTTTCCCCGTGGCTCTGAATAAAAGCTATCTTGCTTATTTTCTCATGATTCTTGCGGCAATTTTTTATCTGGGGTTTTCATTGCGCTCCGGCCGCCTCATCCTGCCCAAGAATCCGGTTCTGGCCCTGCTCGCGGCCCTTCTCGTAAGTTTGACCGTCTCGAGCTTTTTCTCCACGGCGCCCCACGTTTCCTTTCTGGGTTTGGGTTTTGAGCCTACCACTCTTTCCGCTTTTTTCTTGTACGCTCTGGCGCTGGCTTTGGCCGCTATTTTTTTCTCCAGTGAAGATAGGATTTTGCGCGCTCTGTTGTTTTTTTTCTCCTCCTTCGTTCTGCTTTTTCTTTTTCAGGCCTTCCATATTTTTTCTCAAGCCAGCTTTTTCTCCTGGATCGGCACCGATCCCACCGCCAATTTGTTCGGTTCCTGGAATGATTTCGGGATTTTTGCGAGTCTCATTCTCTTATTGAGCTTAATTCTCTTTGATTTTCTTCCCCGCTCCGGGCTTAAAATTTTCGTGGGCCTGGTGTCGCTGTTGTCCCTGGCGGCGGCGGCCACGGTCAATTTCGAGCTTATCTGGTGGCTGGTGGCGGTTTTAATGGTGGTGTTTATGGCTTATTTGTATTCGCGCCGGGGCGAGCGCAAAACTTTTTTCCGCCTGCCCTTTGTCGCGTTGATCATCGCCCTTTTGTTTATTTTAGTCCGCCCCCTCGCCTCTGAGCTTCCGGGCGCTTTGGGCATTCAGTTTATTGAAGTCAGACCGCTATGGTTTTCCACCGGACAGGTTGTCCGCTCCGCCCTGGCTCAAAATCCCGCCTTTGGCTCCGGGCCCAACACCTTCGTGTACGACTGGTTGAAATATCACCCGAAGGAAATCGCTGGCACTCCTTTCTGGCAAGTGCGCTTTTCCTCCGGAACCGGTCTTCTGCCTTCGCTCGCGGGCGGGGCCGGGGTCGTCGGCGCCATTTTTTTCTTGGGATTCCTGGTTTTGTTTTTATGGCAGGGATTCAGAGTTCTCGTAGTGGATGAGGGTGAGGCCTCGGCACTTTTGGCGGCGACATTTCTCGGGGCCCTGTATCTCTGGGTTTTTGCCGTTCTTTATTCGGTCGGTTTTTTCATTTTATTTTTTGCCTTTCTTCTGACGGGGATGTTTTTGGGCCTGGCCGCCTCCAAGGGGATGTCCGCTTCGATTAATATTTCCCTTTTTGAACGTTCCGGAACGGGTTTCATTTCGGCGCTCTTGCTTATCTTTCTTATAGTAGTTTCAATTTCCTGGCTTTACGTCCTCGCGCAAAAATATTATGTCGCCGTGGTTTACGGGGAGAGCATTCGGGCGGCGCAAGCGGGCAATTTGGACCTGGCGGAGTCTAAACTTCAGCGCGCCCTCTCGCTCGACGGCCAGGACCGCTATTTCAGAACCGCAACCGACCTCGGGCTTTCGCGGCTCCAACAGATAATCAACCGGCCGGATTTGTCTCGCGATGACGCGCGCTTGCAGTTTCAAAATGCCCTGGGGGCGGTGATTCAAAAGGCCCAGGCCGCCGTGAGTTTGAATCCCGCCGACCCTCTCAACTGGACCAATTTGGGGCGGGTTTATGAAGCGATTGTTCCTTTCGGGATTCAGGGTGCGGCCGATTTTGCTAAAAATGCCTACGCCGAGGCGCTGGGGCGTTTTCCTTACGATCCGGAATCATATCTCGCCCAGGCCCGGGTGGAACTTATGCAAAACAAAACAAAAGAGGCCAAGGATTTTCTTCTGAAGGCGGTTGAGGTTAAAAATGATTACGCCCCCGCCCATTTTCTATTGGCGCAGATTGAGGCTCAATCGGGCAACAGCGCCGAGGCGATTCGCCGCGCCGAAACCGCCGCTTTCCTCTCGCCGAACGACATCGGGGCGCTCTTCCAGCTGGGCCTTTTGTATTACCAAAACCGCCAGTATGCCGATGCCCGGCTGATCTTCGAGCGCAGCGTTTCGATCAGCCCCAATTATTCCAACGCCCGTTATTTTTTGGGTTTGATTTACGATAAGTCCGGAGACAAAGAAAAAGCTCTGGGAGAATTTGAAAAGATTCTGGCGCTAAACCCCGACAACAACGAGGTGCGGCAGATTATCCAGAATCTCGCGAATGGCAGGGAAGCGCTTTATAAAATTTCCCCGCCCTCCCCGGCTCCGGAGAAAAGAAGTCAGCCGCCGATCCGGGAAACCGAAGACAACTCCGCCGCTCCCGTCAACCAGGGCCGTTAACCATAAAAATTTTTCATGGTAAGGCGTCTTTTGGGATTTTTTGAGCTGGAACTGAAAGGAATCCATCAGGCGGCTTTCATTTTGGCGGTCTCGGGGATTCTCGCGGATTTGCTGTCTCTTTTCAGGGACCGGCTTCTGGCTTCTCATTTTGGCGCTTCGCGCTCGCTCGATTTGTACTACGTCTCTTTCCGCGTGCCCGATTTTATCTACACGCTCTCGCTTTTCTTCGCGGCCTCGACCGCCTTGATTCCGATTTTGGTCGAGAAATTTTCCGAGGACGAAATAAAATCTCAGAAATTTTTCGGCAGTATTTTCTCGCTTTTCGGCCTCGTGATCGCGGTTTTGGCCGCGTCCGCTTATTTTTTCATGCCGGCCCTGTCGCGTTTCGTCGCCCCGGGGTTTAATTCCCGGGAGCTGGCGGAGGTGGTTTCCCTTTCGCGCATTTTGCTGCTTTCTCCGCTTTTGTTGGGTCTTTCCAACTTGGTTTCCTCGGTGGTTCAATCTTTCCGGCGTTTTTACGTCTACGCCGCCTCCCCGCTTTTATACAACCTGGGCATCATCTTCGGAATTGTTTTTCTTCTCCCCAGATTCGGTGTGGCGGGGCTTGTCTGGGGAGTTGTGCTGGGGGCCTTGCTGCATTTGGCGGTTCAACTTCCCACCCTTGCCTCTTTGGGCTTTTCCGTCCGTCCGCGCCTCCCCGAAATTTCCGCTGACGTGATCGCTTCCCTGAAACTTTCCGCCCCCCGCACCCTCGGGCTTTCCTTAAACCAGCTTGTTTTGAGCGTGATCACGGCGCTCGGCTCGACCTTGGGCGCGGGCGCGGTGGCGGTTTTCAACTTTGCCCAAAATCTCCAGTCCGTCCCGCTCTCGGTCATCGGCCTTTCCTACAGCGTCTCCGCTTTCCCGACCCTGGCGCAAAGTTTCATTAACAATCAAAAAAAGGAATTTCTGGAGCATTTTTCCCTGGCGCTTCGACACATTGTTTTTTGGTCCCTGCCGGCCACGGTTTTGTTCGTGGTGCTCCGGGCGCAGATTGTGAGGACAATCTTGGGCGCGGGAGCTTTTTCCTGGGTGGACACGCGCCTTACGGCGGCCTCGCTTCTCCTGTTTGCGCTTTCCGTCCTGGCCCAGGGGCTGGTCATGCTCTTGGTACGCGCCTTTTACGCCGCGGGACGCACTTTTCTGCCGGTCGGCGTAAATTTAATCTCGTCGGCGGCGACGGTTTGGAGCGCGTTCTGGTTTCTGGACCTTTTCCGAAATTCCGCCGGATTTAAAAATTGGTTTTTGGAGGTTTTGAAGGTTTCCGACATCGCGAACGGAGGGGTTCTGATCCTGCCCCTGGCAGTCTCGCTGGGAAGCTTGGTCAATGTTCTTCTGCTCCTGGTCTTTTTCAGAAAAATCTTCGGAAGTTTTGACGGCGGCTTTCTCTCGCGCTCTTTCGGCGAACAGGCGCTCGCTTCCGTGGTGCTGGGGGCCGGGAGCTACTACGGCCTGAAGCTTTTCACCCTCGTTTTTGATCTCAACACCTTTTTAGGCATTTTCCTTCAGGGGCTTTTGTCCGGAATTTTGGGGCTTTTGGCCGGGGCGCTGGTCCTGTATTTTCTGAAAAATCGCGAATTTATGGAAATTTCCTCGGCCCTCGGCGCCAAACTCTGGCGCGAAGTGCCGGTAGTGACCTCGGAGCCCGAAAAATTACCGTAAGCCATGTCTAACGCTCGAAATTTTTCCATAATCGCCCACATTGACCACGGCAAATCCACCTTGGCGGACAGGATGCTTGAAATCACGGGCACGGTGGAGAAAAGAAAAATGAAGGAGCAATACTTGGACCAGATGCCCTTGGAACGCGAACGCGGGATTACCATAAAAATGCAGCCCGTCCGGATGAACTATCAACTAAAAACTATAAACTACATACTGAACTTAATAGACACTCCGGGCCACATTGATTTTTCCTACGAAGTTTCGCGGGCTTTGGCGGCCGTGGAGAGCGCGGTGCTCCTGGTGGATGCGACGCAGGGCGTGGAAGCGCAAACCTTGTCCGTGGTGGAACTGGCGCGCTCTTTGAAGCTTGCGATAATTCCCGTCATAAACAAAATTGACCTGGCGCACGCGAGAATCTCCCAGACTCGCGGGGAGATCACGAATCTTTTGGGGTGCGGGGACGAGGACGTTTTGGAAGTCTCGGCCCGGACCGGCCAGGGCGTGGAAAAACTTTTGGAAGAAATCGTCAAAAAAACGCCGCCCCCCCGGGAAGGCCGTCCGCCGGCTGGCGGAGAGCCGCGCGCGCTGATTTTTGATTTTGAATACTCGCCGCACCGGGGCGTGATTTCGCACGTGCGCGTTTTTGACGGCGAGATTAAAAAGGGTGACAAATTGAAATTTTTAGCCGCGGGTGAAAGTTTTATCGCGGGCGAAGTCGGGTTTTTCAAGCCGGAGCTTTCTCCGGCCGCCGCCCTGAAAGCGGGGGAGATCGGATATGTCGCGACCAGCATCAAAGAAGCCAAAGTCGTCCGCGTCGGGGATACGATTTTAAAGGAAGCATCGCGCCTTGAGCCGCTTTCGGGGTACCTCGAGCCGAAGCCCGTCGTGTTTTCTTCGCTTTATCCGGAATCGCAGGACCAATTTGATGACCTGCGCCGCGCCTTGGAGCGTCTGAAACTCGCCGACAGCTCTCTTTTTTTTGAAGAAGAGTCCTCCGGAGTTTTGGGACGGGGATTTCGCTGTGGTTTTTTGGGCATGCTGCATCTCGAAATCGTGGCGGAGCGTTTGCGGAGGGATTTTAACGTAAAAACGATCGTGGCGACCCCGACCGTGAAATACCGCGTTAAAACCAGAAAAGGGATTGAGAGCGACATTTACTCCCCTCACAAGTTTCCGGAAGAAGGCGAGGTGCTCGAGGTGTTGGAACCGTGGCTCAAGCTCGAGATTTTAATGCCGCCCGGGAAGCTTAATGCCGTTTTGAAGCTTTTGCAGGAGCATGACGCCAGGGTCGGCGAAACCAATAAATTTTCGGAATCCAGAATCAAGCTGGCCTCCGAGATGCCGCTTCGCGAGCTGATGCGCGATTTTTTTGACGAGCTGAAATCGGTCTCTCAAGGTTACGCTTCCCTGAACTACGAATTTTTGGGAATGCGCTCGGCGGATTTGGTCCGACTTGATGTTTTGGTGGCCCAGGAAGTCGTTCCCGCTTTTTCAAGGATTGTCCCGCGCCAGCGCGTCGGGGCCGAGGCGGAACGGGCGGTTGAGAAGCTCCATAAACTCCTGCCGCGCTCGCTTTTCACTTTGAAAATCCAGGCCCGCTCGCTCGGAAGAATTTTGGCTTCGCGCTCGCTAAAGGCGCTCAAGAAAGACGTTGCCGGATATCTTTACGGCGGGGACCGGACGCGCAAGATGAAGCTTTGGAAAAAACAAAAGGAAGGCAAAAAACGGCTTCAAGCCGAAGCCCGTTTTAATATTCCCGCCCAGGTTTTCGTGGAGATGATTAAAAAATGAAGCGAGTGATTCTCAAATCAACGGAACCAGGGTGAAGGCGACCATGGATAGGACCGCGATGATGGTGATGGCGGTCCAAATAACCAGATTTCTTCGCTTCTGCTTTACGCTCTGAGCCATTATGGATAGTATAATTTAAAGGATGAGAGTTTTTCAAGAAAAAAGGCGCTGGCGGCGGTTTTTATTTTCCAGATATTCCCTTGGGGTTTTGTGTTTGGCCGCGATTTTGCTCTTGTTCGCGTCGGGGCGCGCGGCTTTGCGGGCGTATAGGGTCAGCCAGGAAAGGAGAGAAGCCGAAGCTAAATATCGGGAACTGGAGGCCGAGAAAGCCCGGCTGGAAGAGAGGATCGCGAGTTTACAGGCCCCGGCGGGCCTTGAGAAAGAAGCCAAAAAAAGGTTCGGCGCGAAGAGCCCGGGCGAAGAAGTTCTGGTCATTGTCGAGTCGCCCCCCATCGCCCCGCCCAGTCCCGCCCCCTCCGCCCCCAATGGAATTTTGGAGTTTTTCAAAAGTATTTTCAGGCCCCAATGAAAAAAAGTTCGATAATCTTCTTTGGGGCGATCGTGTTTTTCAGCCTGGTTTTCACCCGCGGGCAGAAACTGGTTCCGGCGGTCAAGGCGGGAGGCGAGACCTTGAGCGTCTGGGGGTTTTTC
>CAZPXU010000032.1:0-7843 GCA_964590055.1 uncultured Candidatus Saccharibacteria bacterium
TTTTCCCCTACACCCGGACCGGATCGCAGCTTTACCTGTTGTTGCCGTCCTGGGTGCTCGAGGGAGGAAAAGAAAAAATCCTTTCCTCTCTGCGGTCAGGGCCGCGTCGGGAAGAAATAAAAGCGTATCTCAAATCCCTGACGCTTCATTATGAGAGAATCACCGTCGCTTCCACCCTCGAGGATCGCAACGCGATCGGCAAAACCATCCAAGATTTGTCGAGCTCAAGCGGGCTTCCTCCGGAAGAGATTATCCTCCGCCTCATCGAAACCAATCAACTCAAAGTTTCCATTTTCAACGAGGTTATCTCCGAAGAGCATCTTCGGGAGCTTGTTAAAAAAGAATACGCCCTGGTTGCTTCCGACGGGGTCGGTTACGGCGAAGAAGCCCGCCTGCCCTTTGACCTGCCGCACCCCCGCTCTTACGGCGCTTTTCCGCGCGCCCTCCAAATTTTCGCAAAGGAAGCGGGCCTTTCGCCCTGGCCGGAGCTCCTGCATAAAATGACCGGGCTTCCGGCCGAAATTCTGGGGCTTAAAGGGCGCGGGAAACTGGCGGAGGGTTTTTTCGCCGATATCGCTGTTTTTGACCCCGAGGCGCTGGGGAGTCCCGCCGACTATGCGAACCCCTATCTTGTTTCGGAAGGGATGGAATGGGTTTTGGTAAACGGCAAAGTGGCGGTAGAGCATGGGAACTTTAACGGGAAACTTGCCGGGAGGATTTTAACTCGTTCATGAGTGCCAGGCGGAGCGTGAAAGTCGCGATTATCGGTTTCGGGCTTGAGGGGCGCTCGCTCTTTTTTTATCTGAAGCGAAACCCGAGACGCGCTCGGGGCGGCAGGGATTTTGAAATTACCATTTTGGATAAAAACCCCGAAGTCAGGATTCCCCGCGGCGCCAGGGCGGTTTTGGGAAAAAATTATCTGGACGGCTTGAACGGTTTCGATTTGATTTTCCGCAGTCCCGGCGTTCCTTACAATCTCCCCGGGCTCAAGGGAGTGCGTAAAAAACTTTTGAGTCTGACCCGGCTTTTTTTTGAGCGCGCGCAGGGCGCCATAGTCGGCGTTACCGGCTCGGCCGGCAAAACCACCACCGCGACCCTTCTTTATAAAATGCTGAAACGGGCCGGACGGGACGCGTACCTCGTCGGCAATATCGGCGTGAATTCGCTCTCGGTTCTCGATAAGCTCTCGCCCCGCTCCGTTACGGTGATTGAACTTTCGTCCTTTCAGCTCCAGGACTTGTCAAAGTCGCCCCGGCTCGCGATTGTCCTTGATGTCTATGAGGAGCATCTGGACAAACACGGAAGTTTCCGGGAATATTTAGCTTCCAAAGCCAATCTGGTGCGCTTTCAAAGAAAGAAAGACGCCGTTCTTTACGCGGCCGAAAACAGGTTCTCCAAAAAACTGGCCATGTTCTCGCCCGGAACAAAAATCGGCGTTTGGCCCAAGGACGCCGCCGGAATCAAAACCAGGCTGCTCGGGGAGCACAATTTGAAAAATGTCGCCGCCGCCGCCGCCGCCGCGCGGCTTCTCGGAGCGCCGGAGCCGGCCATCCGGCGGGCTGCGGCCGATTTCCGTCCCATTGCGGACCGTCTCGAATTCGTCAGGGATATTCGCGGCGTTAAATTCTACAACGATTCCAAAGCCACTAATATCGGCTCGGCCGTCGCGGGCGTTGATTCTTTCCGAGAACCCAAAATCGTGCTTTCCGGCGGTTACGGCAAAAATTTGAGTTTTAAGCCGCTGGCCAGGCGCCTGGCGAGGCCGGATGTCCGCCTTTCGATTTTATTCGGCAAAGCTCGGGGCGATATTGCCCGGGAACTCAGGAAGGCGGGGCGCGGGCGGTTTAAGACCGCGCCCAGTCTCAAAGAGGCCGTAAAATTGGCTTGGCGGGAAGCCAGGAGCGGGGAGGTGGTGCTTTTGGCTCCGGCCACCGCGAGTTTCGACGAATTTAAAAACTACCGGGAACGGGGCCGGGCTTTTAAAAGGATGATAAAAAATCTTAAGACATGAGGGCCGATCCCGTTTTGAAAGGCGTCCTCTGGGCTCTGGCGCTCGCCGGATTTTTTATTCTGGCCTCGGCTTCCATCGGCCTTACGGCCAGGCGCGACCTGCCGCCTTATTATTTCGTATTGCGCCAGTTTTTGGCCGGAGGGCTTTTGGGGCTCGGGGCGCTGGCGGTGACTTCGGGCGTCAATTACCGGCGTTGGCGGTCCTGGGCGTTTTGGATATTTCTTTTTAGTTTTCTCCTGACCTTGTTGGTTTTCGCGCCGAAGGTCGGTTTGGAATTCGGCGGGGCGAAGCGCTGGATCGGGTTCGGGCCGTTTAATTTCCAGCCCTCCGAACTTTTAAAATTCGGTTATGTTCTTTATTTGGCGGCGCTTTTTTCGTCCGAACGCAACGAAGTGAAAACTTTTCGCGGGGGGCTTTTACCTTTTATTCTTGTAAGCGCCTTGATAGCGGCTGTTTTCATCGCGGAACCCGATGTCGGCTCGCTGGGGGTTTCCATTTTAGCGGGTTTTTTGTTGTTCATCGTGGCGGGGGCCAGATTCAAGCACATTTTATGGCTGGCGGTTTTAGGCGCCGTTCTCTTTGCGGTTTTGGCTTTCTTTGAGCCGTACCGGCTGGATCGCATCAGGGTTTTTCTGGATTCCGCCTATGAGCCGCGGGGGGCGGGCTATCAGCTTAATCAGTCTTTGATCGCGGTCGGTTCCGGCGGCATTTTCGGGCGAGGCTTCGGGATGAGCCGGCAAAAATTCCAGTATTTGCCCGAGCCGATGGGGGATTCCATTTTTGCCGTGGCGGCCGAAGAGTTCGGATTTGTCGGGAGCGTTCTCTTGGTGGGGATTTTTGTCGTTTTTGCCTGGCGCGGATTTTTGGTCGCTTCCGAGGCGCGCGATTTTTTCGGCAGGCTTTTGGGTTCCGGGATTGTCATTTTGATCGTTGCCCAGTCTTTGGTTAATATTGCGGCCCTCGTCGGGCTTTTGCCTTTGACCGGCATCCCGCTTCTTTTCGTCTCCCAGGGCGGCTCGGCTTTGGCTATTACTTTGGCCGAGGTCGGCGTGCTCTTAAACATTTCGAAGAACCGCGCCTGATTCTGGTATAATGAGATTATGAAAATCTTGTTGGCCGGAGGAGGCAGCGGGGGGCACTTTTATCCCTTGATTGCGGTGGCGCGTTCTCTGAAAGACATCGCCGAACGGGAAAGAATCGTGAGTTTGGAGATAAGTTTCATCTCCCCCAATCCTTATGACCCCGATCTTTTGCGCGAGGAAGAAATCAAATTTATCAAAGCTCCGGCGGGGAAAATCCGGCGCTATTTTTCTTTTCTTAACGCTCTTGATGTCGTCAAAACGGGGTGGGGCATTCTTTCCGCTCTCACCTCCATTTATTTGAATTTCCCGGACGTTATTTTCGCGAAAGGCGGCTATGCGAGTTTTCCGGCTTTGGTGGCCGCCAAGATTTTCAGGATCCCTCTGATTATTCACGAATCCGACGTCATCCCCGGCCGGGTGTCGCTGTGGGCTTCCCGCTTCGCGCACAGAGTGGCCATATCTTTCCCGCAGTCTCTGAAGTATTTTTCTCCGGAGAAAACGGCCTTGACCGGCAATCCCGTCCGCAGACAGGTTTTTGGGGGGAGCTTGGAGGAGGCCTGGGAGCTTTTCGGGTTGGAGTCGGCGCTTGACACAATTTTGGTTCTGGGCGGCTCGCAGGGCGCCGAGCACCTGAACAACGTCATCCTTGAAATTTTGCCGGAACTCGTTAAATCCGCCCAGATTATTCATCAGACCGGCAGGTCCAACCTGGCGGAGATTAAGCTTCGCTCCAGCCTTATTTTAAAATCTTCTCCTTTTCAAAAACGCTATCACCCTTACGGATTTTTGAACGAAGGGGCGCTCCGGAACGCCTACAAAGTTTCCGCCCTGGCGATCGTGCGCGCCGGCGGCGGGACCATTTTTGAACTTGCGGCCGGCGGTCTCGCGGCGATTTTGATTCCCTTGCCCTCCGCCGCGCAGGATCATCAGCGCGAGAACGCCTACGCCTATGCGCGAAGCGGGGCTGGGGTGGTATTGGAGGAGGAAAATCTGACCCCGCATATTCTGCTCTCGGAGCTTTCAAAACTTTTGACCAATCCTTCGCGCCGCGCCGAAATGTCCCGCCTTGCCCAGTCTTTCTCGAAAGTTGACGCCTCCGAAAGAATAGCGGAGGAAATAATTAAACTGGCTTTGGAGCATTCCTGATATGGCGGTCCGCACGCGTTTTGCTCCAAGCCCCACCGGATTTTTACATATTGGCGGACTGCGAACGGCGCTCTATAATTATCTTTTCGCGAAGCAAAAGGGAGGCCGGTTCATTTTGCGCATAGAAGACACTGACCGCGCCCGACTTGTGAAAGGAGCCGAAGAAAATATTGTTGAAACCTTGCGGATTTTCGGGCTGGATTTTGACGAGGGGCCGTTCAGGCAGTCGGAACATCTGGAAAGGTACCAAGAATGCGCCAACCAGTTGCTTTCAAAAGGCGCGGCCTATGAAGACGCCGGCGCCCTCCGCTTTAGAATGCCGAAAGAAGGCCTAACTGAATTTACGGACATTATCCGCGGCGGGATTCAAATAGAAAATAAAACGCAGGAAGATTTCGTTATTTTGAAATCGGACGGCTGGCCGACTTATAATCTGGCTCATCTGGTTGACGACCATGACATGGCGATAACGCACGTCATCAGGGGCGATGAATTTATCTCCTCCATGCCTAAATATATTGCATTGCACAAAGTGTTCGGCTGGGATATACCGCAATATGCGCATTTGCCGCTTTTGCTAAATAAGGAGCGGGCCAAGCTTTCCAAAAGAGAGGGGGAGGTCGCGGTTAGAGACTTTTTGGATGACGGGTATCTCAAAGAAGCGGTTTTGAATTTCGTCGCGCTTTTAGGGTGGCATCCCAGCAGGTCCGACCGGGAAATCTTTGCATTGGAAGATTTGGTGAAAGAATTCAGGCTGGAGAACGTCCAGAAATCCGGGGCTATTTTGGATTTGGCCAAACTGGATTGGATGAACGGCGAGTATATCCGCAAGAAATCGCCCGGCGAGATTTTAAAAATAGTCGAGTCGTTGGGCATGAAATCATCTGAAAAAATAATCGCCCTGGAACAGCCGCGGCTCAAGAAACTTTCCCAATTGCCGGAAAAAACCGATTATTTCTTCAAAGAGCCGGAGTATTCCAAAGAGCTTTTGCGCTGGAAGGGAGAGGAAGATTACGCGGTCATCAAAAAACATTTGGGAAAAATAATGGAACTCTGGCCGGAGGAAGAAAAAGTCACGGCATACGCCGAAAGCGAGGGTAGGGGAGAGGTTCTGTGGCCTTTTCGGGTCGCACTTTCTGGGCGCGAGGCCTCGCCTGGCCCGTTTGAGATTGCGGAAATTTTAGGGAAGGAAGAAGCGTTACGCAGGATTCAAAAAGCGATAGAGATGCTCCAATAGATTCTAATGTCCAAAATTTTCAACTCTAAACAGTCTTGGTCGTCGGGCGTCGGAATTTTGACGTTGTTTGCGGTTTGGAGCGTGGTTTTTGGAATTTCGCGGGCCGCTACAATTGACGAGCTTAAGCAGTCCATTCAAGCCAGGGAGAGCGAGATCGGTAAGATTGAAGCCGAAATTGAGGCGTATCAAAAACAAATTGATGAAAATATTTCCAAGGCCGACACGCTTAAAGGCGAAATTAAACGCCTGGAGACCGTGTTGAAAAAACTTAACGCCGACCTCCGGCTTACCCAGAAGAAAATCAGCGCTTCCGAGCTTTCTCTCGAAAAACTCTCCATGGAAATAAACGCCACCAACAGGGATATCGCCTCGAAAGAAAAAGCGCTGGCAGCAGCTCTTCGGGCTCTTTACGAAGGGGAAAGCGATTCCCTGGTCGAAATTCTGCTTAAGTACGGGAAGCTTTCCGAATTTTTCGCCCGCGCCCAGCAGATAGAAGACTTGGAATACGCCGTTGACAACGAACGAAACGCACTCGTGGTTCTGAAAGAAGATTTGGAAAAGCGCCGAGAAGAGGAAGAGGCGGCAAAAAACCGCCTGAAGCGCTTGAAAGGGGAGCTCGAAGACAGAAGGACCGTCCAGCAAAACACCAGCAATAGCAAATCCCAGCTTCTGACCGCGACGAAAAACAAGGAAGCGGAATATCAAAAGATAGTCAGGGAGCGCGAAAGACAGCGGGCTGAGATTTTGGAGGATATCAGAAAGATTGAGGATGAGCTGCGACTCTTGGTTGACCCGGCGTCTCTTCCGCCGCCCCGCTCCGGAGTGCTCGCCTGGCCGGTGGCGGCTCCCAAGGTCACGCAGGGATTCGGCAGAACTTCTTTTGCCGCAAATAACAGCGATGTCTACGGTAAAATCGGGCACAACGGAATTGACCTTCGGGCTTCCATTGGCACCCCGATTTTAGCGGCAGATGACGGTACGGTTAAATCAGTCGGCAACAGCGATGTTTTCTGCCCGGGCGGTTCATACGGGCGCTGGATTTTGATCGAGCACCCCAATCGTCTGGCGACTCTTTATGCCCATCTTTCTCTGGGCCGGGCGATGGTCGGCGAGGAGGTGAAAAGGGGACAGGTCATAGGGTATAGCGGAGATAGCGGATACACCACCGGGCCCCATCTTCATTTTACCGTCTATGACAGCCGCACGGTTGAGTTCCGTCCTTCCCGTGTCTGCGGCATCTTACCCTATGGTGGCTATCTGGACCCCGCGATTTATCTGTAAATCCTTACCATACCGTAACAAGTATTATCAATCTTTCGTAGTAAGGTTTATAAGCTTTTAGAATTGAAAAGAGCCTAGCTCTTTCTTCTCCATGCTTGAAGAGTAAAGAGCTAGGCTCTTAATCTGGGTTTATTCCCCGCCGGTTTTACTGATTTAGGGGAGTAAGACCGAAAATATGCTTATTTTTAAGGCAAAGAACAAAAATTGATAATTTGCGGAGAATTTTAACCTTAGGGCAAGGAACTAGATCTAAAAATGTACAAAGTTGTTATACTCCAATCTTGACGCCGGCTGTTTTTAATGTCAAATGGCTTATCCACAGCTTTATTTGAGCTTGGCAAGGTATCCTGGTATACTGGGAAACAGGGGAGAAAGGATCGGCATTTCGCCGAATACTTTCCTGCAAAGACGCTTTCGGCAAGCGCTTTTTTTGTTGCTTTAGCAACAATCCCGCCACAGGCGGGATGAAAGCCGAAGCTTTCATTTTTGGGCAAAGAACGCTCCATAAAAAAATTGGACGTTCGGCATAACGTAAACGATATCCTAAAAAGAATTGGCCGTTCGAAGACCACCTTTTTGCGTTGGGAGAAAGACGGGAAAATTCCTTCGGCGCATCGCGACGATAAGGGTTGGCGTTACTACACCGACCAGGAGTATCAGCAGATTTTGAAACTGGTCGGCGACGCCGATTACTTCCGGCGGCCGTCATTGGAAACTAGGCCGTCTCCGGTTTTGATCCCCTCCGCGGACGCGACGCTTAAAGCGGATGAACCTCAAACATCGGCGCGGCCTCGGGTGTCGCTGGTCTCGCTCGATTTTCTGCCATTTCTTCCCCAAAGCGACGCGGACCGCTGGGATGCCGAACTTTTCGGCGAGGTGAGCCCTCTGGAGCAGGTTTTGCAAAAATCGGAGCAGGCAATCTCTTCCGCCCCGCCCCGGGAAGTTCCAACGCCCAAAGTTTCCCCGATAATCCCGCGTGAAACAATTTCTCTTTTGCGCTTCGGTATTTTCGATTTTTTCAAACAAAATTTCCGCCACCTCCTCGTTCCGGCCCTGGCCGCGCTTCTGATCTTCTCCTTCGGCCTC
>CAZPXU010000033.1:0-7371 GCA_964590055.1 uncultured Candidatus Saccharibacteria bacterium
AACTCGTTTTTTGAAGATGAGGGGGTTCGCTCGTCCAGCCCCGCCCTATTTCACATCCGCATCCCGGGCAGGCTCTTCTTTAGCATTTTCAAATCCGGCCTCTTCTTCCGGCAACAACTCGAAGTCGTCGCCGCCCAAAAAGCCGCCGGCCTGAATGCTCCAGAGTTTCTGGTAAAGACCGCCCTGCTCCAGGAGGTTTTGATGCGCGCCCTGGGCAATGATTGTCCCCTCCTCCAAGACGATGATGCGGTCCATTTTCATGACGGTCGAGAGCCGGTGCGCGATGACCACCACCGTTTTGCCCCACATCAGCGTCTGCAAAGCGTCTTGAATGAGCGCCTCGGATTCGGAATCCAAACTCGAGGTCGCCTCGTCCAGGACCAAAATAGGCGCGTTTTTCAAAATAGCCCGGGCGATGGCGACCCGCTGCCTTTCGCCGCCGGAAAGCTTCACGCCGCGCTCCCCCACAAAGGTGTCATATCCCAAAGGAAGCGCCGAAATGAATTCATGGCAGTGGGCTTTTTGGGCGGCGGCGATCACTTCGTCGTCCGCGGCGTCGCGCCGGCCGTAGCGGATGTTTTCCATGAGCGAGCGATGAAAAAGCACCGGCTCCTGCGGCACGAACGAGATGGCGTTTCGCAAGCTCTCCTGCGCCACCGCCGCTACATTCTGTCCGTCAATCTCAATGCTCCCGCCGGCGACGTCGTAAAAACGCAAAAGCAGTTTGGTCACCGTTGTTTTCCCCGCTCCCGACGGCCCCACCAGCGCCACTTTCTCGCCGCCCCTTATGACAAGATTAAAGTTGTCCAGAACCGCGCGCGTATCGTGAAAATAAAAATCAACGTTTTTGAACGCGATCTCACAGGCGCCAACCGTAAGCGGCTTCGCGCCCGGGCGGTCTTTGATTTCATGAGGCGTTTCGAGTATCTCGATCATCTCGGTGGCGTCGGCGAAAGCGTCGTAAAACCTTCGAATTTCCTGATTGACGCGGATCAACCGGTCGAAAGTCCCCAAAAGATAAACCTGAATAAGCGCGAAATCCCCCACGGTGAGAAGTCCCCTCTGCCAGAATTTCATCGCTCCGTAGAGAATACCGAGATTTACGCCTACGACGAGCAGGCCTTGCACCGACCAGATAATCTCATCGGCGTTCCAGGAACGCATGGTGGCGGCGCGCCAGCGGGCCACCGCTTCGCGAAACCGCCCCTCTTCGTGCCTGCTGCCGGAAAAAAGCGTGATGGTGGTTTGGTTGGAAATGGCGTCCGAAAGGGTTCCGACCACGCGGCTGTCCTCCTCGGCCCGGGCCAGGCGCAGGGGCTGGCGGAGTCTGGCTACGAAAAGCTGGAAAGCGATGATGCCGAGCGCCCAACCGCCGAGGATGATGCCGAGGGTATGGTTGCGGATAAACAAAACCGCCACGGCTCCGGAGATGAACACAAAAGCAGGGAAAAACTGCAGCATCACGGCGTCGAGAATTACCTCAAAAGCGTGCGCGAATTTGCTCACCCGGCGCGTGAGGGTTCCGGTAAATTGAGAGATGAAAAAATGGTAGGAGTGGCCGATGAGATAGTCGAAAGCTCTGGAGAAAAGGTCGGCCATCGCGCGCGATTCGAGATGCATGATGCTGAAAACCTGCGTCCGGCGAAAAAACCAGCTAAAGGCGGAAACCGCCGCGATGGTTACGAGAATGGAGACAAGGTTCTGCACAACCGCCGCGTCTGGATTGCGGGTTACGAGCAGGTTGAAAAATTTCCGCAAATAAAGCGGGGAGGTCAGCTCGGCTGCCTGAATTCCTACCGTGCCCAGAAGGAGCGCGGAGGAAAGCCAGGGATGCCGGAGCGCCTGACGAAAATAAACGCGGAGCACCGCCCGCGCCCGGCCGGTTTTGGGAGAGTTTTCGCGCATGAAGCCCACGATAGCACGGCGGACAACCAATCGGCAACGGTTGCAAAAAGACGTAAGGCGAGTATGATACAAAACAAAGGTCGGTTTCAAACACGGAGAATGGTCGGGTTATGATAAACATTATAAAAAAGATACTTTTTCTCGGGATAACGCTTTCGGCCGCCGCGGCGGCGTTTGCGGCCGGAGGCTTCGACGAATTCGGCTATAACCGCACCGCGCGGATTTTCAACGGCACGGGGAGTTCCTGGTGCCTGGGGCGCGGGGCTTTGGCAAATTGTCTGGGCATCTACTCGCCGGATAAGCTCGTTATGAAATGGAACGCCGAATGGGACCGCGGAAACGCCGAGGGATGGGCGAATCCCCCTTATGACGCCTGGCTTGATAATGAATGGAACGGCAAACGGAGCGGCTCGGGCGCGGTCTGGCACTATAAAATAAAATGGGTGGGACCTTGCGGCCCGGACTACATGCCCTTGCCGGACGGCGGTTATTGCATCTGGGGGCAGTTCGAAACCCTGATGGACCAGGGGCAGGACCCGAATTACGGACCAGGTCATCTCTGGTTCGCGAAAGCCCTTCCGAACGGCTACGGCAATTGAACTTGGGCCAAACATCCTCTTCATAAAAGCGAAATGAGGCGACACAAAGTGTCGCCTCATTCGTTGATTGAGAAACTTTTTCCCGGAGCTTTTCACTTCACGGCTTGGGAAAACGCCCCGACCTTCCGCGGATCGAGCGCGGTGAAATTTGAACTTATGCCCGTCGCCACCAGAAAAGCGTTCGCGTACGGAAGATATTCCCAGACGTTTTCCGGCGTCATCCCCGAGGCAATCGCCAGGGGAAAATCCCCGACGCCTTCCCTGATGATGCGCATTTTCTCGACGCCGGGCGCCACGCCGGTCGCAGGCCCGCTCGTTACCAGAACATCCGCGAAATACGCGGCGCGCATCGCGACTTGGGCGAGTTCGCTATCCCGTATCTGCCTCTGATATTTGAAAGCCACGCCGCCGAAAAGAAGTCCCTCCCAACCGCTCTCTCTCCTGGCTCTTCGGACCTCCTGCGCTTCGGGCTGATACGACAGGCTGTTTCGCACCCCCAGGTTGTCGAGCCAAATTCCCTTCGTATCCTCCGGAACGCTCGGGAAAACCTCGTTCCCCATGCCCAGACAGTTCAACCCCATCCAAAAAGGCGGGAGAGAACGTTCTCTCCTCTCGTCGCGAAGCGTCCGATAGATCTTGATGAGCTCGGTGTCGCCCAGCACTCCGTGGCTTATGAGGAAAACCCCATCGGCCCCGTTCTCCTGGGCGACGGTCACGTTGCGCAGCGACTGCAAATAGGACTGGGCGTGAATTACCGCCAAGAAAACTTTTTTCTTCGGAAAAACTTCTCGAAAACTTTTCATTTTTTTCTCCTCCTTGCCGCCAATTCGCGGCAGACAGATTTCAAAAGAACAGCGCCATGGTAGCAACCGCCAGTCGTAAAGTCAATATTCCATCACCAATTAACCGAAGCGTGCTATAATAAGCCGGAGATCAAATTCATAAAATTTGACGTGAAAAAAATTTCGATGAGCGGGGAAAAATCCTTAGACGAAGCCCGGGTCATTCGGCTCCGAGAGCTTCGGGCTCGAAGAGATAAATATAAAAAAATACTGACGCCGGAGGAATATCACGTTTTGCGCGAGAAAGGAACAGAGCCCGCTTTCTCGGGGGAGTATTGGAACACGTACGAGAAAGGAACGTACCAATGCCGTGCCTGCGGCCTGGAACTTTTTTCATCCGAAGCCAAATTCGACTCCGGCACCGGCTGGCCAAGTTTTTATTCTCCCGTATCGGATAAAAACATCAAACTTAAGCCGGAGGCAAGTCATGGGCTCGGGCGCACCGAAGTTTTATGCCCGCGCTGTGGTTCACACTTGGGGCATGTCTTTGATGACGGGCCCAAAACCCTGCCTGACGGCAGGCGGGCCACCGGCAAAAGATTTTGCATAAATTCCAAAGCCCTGAAGCTGGAACCGGAAAATTTCACGCAATAATCAACTTTCATGACGGGAAAGTTCAAAAAAATAAGCGGGCCGGCGTTCTTCATAGGCAAGGACGGAAGCGGGATAATCTCTTTCGGATCGGGACAGCCCGACCTTCCGCCCCCCAAAGAAATTTTCTCCGCCATAGGCGGATCCGCCTCGGGCGGAAAAAACTCCGGAAAACCACGGCTTTTCAAATACGGCCTGATTCAGGGTGAGCAAAAACTACGGGAAGCTTTGGCGAAAGAATATCCGAAGGCCTCGGCGGAAAACTTCGTGATTACAAACGGCGCCTCCGAAGCTTTGGACTTGACCATGCGCGTTTTGGCGAAAAGCCCAGGTTCGCAAAAAGTCCTTTTGGGGCGGCCCTACTATTATTCCTATCCGCCCATAATTAAATTCACCGGAATGGAACCCGTCTACACCGACCTTGAAGAAGGCCGGATAAACCTCGCGGATTTCAAAAAGAAAATTACCAAAGTGAAAGCGGTTTTGATAAATTCCCCTTCCAACCCCACCGGGCGAATTGAAGCCATAGCTACGCTCAAAGAAATAGAAACAATCTGCCAGAAAGCGGGCATCTGGGTAATTTCGGATGAAGTGTACAAGGATTTAATCTACGAGCGCGAAAATTACTTGCTCAAGGGGCCGCACGTCATCACCATTAATTCATTTTCCAAAACTTACGCCATGTGCGGGCTTCGCGTAGGATATCTTTACTCCCCCGCTCGCGAACTTGTGAACAAAGTGATAGAGATGAAAGTGCACACCTCCATGAACACTAATCTGGTGGGGCAGGAGATGGCGTATCAAGCCATGCGCGCGCCGAAAAGCTATATCAAAGAGCAGGTAAAAATCTGGCACGCCAGGCGCGATTTGATTTACGGCGGACTGATTCAATTGGGATTCAAGCTTTGGAAACCGGAAGGGGCGTTTTACGTTTTGCCCAAAATAAAAAATTCCGGACGCGCCGTGAACGAGCTTTATTACAAATACAAAGTCATTGTCTACGACGGCGCCTGGTTCGGCGCCCCCGGCCGCATCCGCCTTTCCTACGCTTTGGACGAGAGCAAAATCAAAGAAGGCCTGAAACGGATCGCCAAGTTTTTGAAAGGGAAAAGGGGCTGGTTTTAATAGCCCTCCAGCTTCCGGGCTTTCTCGTGGTCGCGGATTTTCATGATGGCTTTGGCTTCGATTTGGCGGATGCGTTCCCTGGTAACGCCGAATTCCTTCCCGACTTCCTCCAAAGTATGGGCGATGCCGTCGTCCAGCCCGAAGCGCATCCGCAAAATCCTTTGCTCGCGCGGAGCGAGATCGTTTAAAATTTCCCGAATCTGGTCTTTCAACAATCTCCGGGCCGCTTCCTGCGAGGGCGAAAGCATTTTGTCATCCTCAATGAAGTCGCCCAAGAGCGAGTCTTCCTCGTCTTCCCCCACGGGCTGCTCCAGAGAAACCGTATCCTGCGAGATTTTCTGGATATGCCGGATTTTGCCGACCTCAATATTCATCTCAGCCGCTATTTCCTCCGCCAAGGGGTCGCGCCCCAAATCCTGGGTTAACCTCCGCACTACCTGCTGATATTTTGAAATTGTCTCCACCATGTGCACGGGGATGCGGATGGTTCTGGCCTGATCGGCCAAAGCGCGCGTGATGGCCTGCCGGATCCACCAGGTGGCGTAGGTCGAAAATTTAAAACCTTTCCTCCAATCGAATTTTTCTACCGCCCGGAAAAGCCCCAAATTTCCTTCCTGGATCAAATCCAAAAGCGTAAGATTGGGGCTTCGGCCCACGTACTTCTTCGCAATCGAGACTACCAGACGCAAATTCGCCTGGGTGAGTTTCGATCTGGCATCCTGGTCTCCTTTCTCGATCCTTTTCGCAAGTTCCTTTTCTTCGTCGGCTTTAATCAGAGGGATTCTCCCGATCTCCCGCAAATACATCTGGACGGAGTCGGCGCTTCCCTGCCCCGCCGAACTTTCCTCGCTCTCGGCTTTGCGCCCCCGCTTGGGCTTGGACCCGACTTCGAGCATCTCGCGGGTTTCCAAAACGTCAATGCCGGAGGATTCGAGGCGGTTATAAAGCTCGTCAAGAAAAATTACGTTGTCCTCGATACGCGGGAAAAGATTCAGGATTTCGGCGTAAGTCACAAAACCCCGCGTCTTGCCCCGGGAGACAAGCTCCCCAACCTTGGACTCGGAAAATTCTTTCTTGCCGCCCGCGGTTCGCTGCGGTTTTTTGGCTGGCGCCTTCGACTTCGGGCGATGAAAAATTTTGTTGGGCGTTCTGGCTTTCCGGCGCCGCTTTTTGGAGAATGTGCTTTGGGACATCAGGATCTTAGCTTTTGCGAAAGTTCTTTAAATTCCTCAAGATGTTTATGCAATTTCGCTTCTTCGCCCGCGACCTCGAGCTTTCGAATCTCGCCAGCGAGCGCCTCCAAGCGCCCCCGCACATGCTCGCGCTCCAGCTCCCTGACCAAAGCGTTAAATTCCTCATGTACCCGCTCCCCGCCTGCAACGCTTTGCGTAGCATCGCGGGCAGGCATCTCTCCGTATAGAAGTTCGGATTCCAAGGCCAGTTTTTCGAGGCTGGCTTTAAGTTGTTCCGAGCCCACAGGCAGTTCGGGCCTCAAAACGCACTCCAAAAGCGGCCGGTGGCGTTCGGAGAAAAACTCGTGATTTTTCTCTTCGAGTTTTTCCAAAAATTCGCCCTTCTTCCAGGCCAACATGCCTAAAATCCGCTCCTCCAGCAAATCGCGGCGAGTTTTCGGCGGCGCATCCGAAACCCCCGGCATTTGGGCGGCCGGGATTTCTTTCCTTCTCCGTTCCAAAAGCTTTTTGAGCTCTTCCCAAATCGGCTCTTCCCGCAAGCCAAGCGCTTTGGAAACTTCCTGCACCCAGTGCGCTTTTTCAATCTCGTTCTCAACCAAGGCGACATAGGGCAGGACCAGAGCATTCGTTTCCGTCCTGAATCTGCGCTCATCGCCCGCGAATTTCCTGCCCAGATTTTCCAGGAAAAAAGCGATCACCGGACGCGCCTTTTTAACCGCATCTTGCCACAAGTCCGGATTTTCCTTGATGGCCTCGGCCGGATCTTTGCCGGAAGGCATTTCGATTATATTGACGTCAAAGCCGTCCTCAAGCGCCAAATCCACGCCGCGCCTGGTGGCGTCCACGCCGGCCTGATCCGAATCAAAAGCCAAAAGAAGCTTTTGCGAAAGCCGCCGGATCAGACGCAGGTGTTCCCGGCCCAAGGCCGTCCCGGAAGTCGCCACCGCGTTTCGAGCTCCGGCCTGGTGCGACAAAAGCGCGTCCAGCTGCCCCTCCACCAAAGGGGAAGCGCTGGCATCTCTGATTTCGTTTTTGGCCCCGCCCCCAAGGTACAAAACGCGCGACTTGTCGAAAAGCGCGGTCTGCGGAGTGTTGATGTACTTGCCACCCGCAGTT
>CAZPXU010000034.1:0-7314 GCA_964590055.1 uncultured Candidatus Saccharibacteria bacterium
ATCCATTTTTAAAATTTCCGGTATGCTGCGCATAAGGGGTATTTACGGTTCTGGCGTTGAAAACAGCTGGCATGGGTGCCTTTCGCATAAATTCTGAAAATTGCTTAAAAAATGGTTTAGAAAAATCATACTCCTGCCCGAATCCCATCGGATCCCAACTATCAGACCACCACACATCGCGATCATAAACATTCATTCCGGAATCCGGAGCAAAGCCTGTAATTATTTCCTTACCGGTCTTGGAACATTTGCTTTTGTACAAAGCGCGTTCGTTCCGCCATGTAAATCGTCTCTGCATCCGGCACTCCGGGCAAAAAGTCGGCGGAGGGACTTTGATTTTCTCGTAAAACTTAAAATCCTCCGGCTCGATTACGAACGAGTTTTTACAATTTTGACAGATTTTGCTCTCGGAATTCATATTTTTACTTTCCCGGCCACTCTTTTGGAGAAATACCGACGAATGCGCACCTTCAAACCTCCTTTTACCATAAACAAATGGCGGCCCCCGGAAAAGGGGCCGTCAAAACCTAACTGCCGAAATCTCTCAACCAGCTTCCGCCAGGAAACATTCTTAGGCATGCCTTACTAAAGAACGGCGGTCAACTTTAAACACAAATCCGGGGATACTTTCCTTATCTCGAACTTTAAGCAAAATCCAATCCTCCAGAACTTCTTGAAGTTCTTTTCTGCACTCCTCCAAAGAGCGTGCGTTCGCCCACACTCCTCTAAAACCGGGGATTTCTCCGAAATATGTTCCGTTCTTCAGGATTTTGTAACGAGCCCGTTTAAGTTGTTTAGAAACGAATTCACTAAGCATATTACAAGTATAGCAATTTATAAAAAATAATCAACCGAATAAACTCTCCTGTTGTTGTTTTTCTTCCTCTTTCGGAGGTGCCGGGGGCGGCTGGGGCGGAGGATTTTTTAAAATTTCCGGCAGTTTTTTGAAATCCGCTTCCAGGTCTTTTAAAACTTGGGTGGAACGGAGGGCGGCGGCGGGATGATAGAGCGGGAGTATCAAATACTCCCCCGCCCAGGCGGCCTGCCCGTGGTCTTTTGAAATTTTCGCCTCCGGCAAAAAATAATTCATCGCGAAACGACCCAAAGCCGCGATAATTTTCGGATTTATACTTTCAATCTGCCGCTTGAGATACGGCCCGTAAGCGGCGACTTCTTCCGGCAAAGGGTCGCGGTTTTCGGGCGGACGCCTTTTTAAAATATTCGTGATATAAACCGATGCGCGCGGCCAGGAAATCATGGCTAAAAGCCGATCCAGAAGCTGTCCCGCGCGGCCGACAAAAGGACGCGAAAGGCGGTCCTCGTGAAAACCCGGGCCTTCGCCAATGAACATCACTTTGGCGTCGATATCGCCTTCTCCGAAAACAAAATTCGCCGTCCCATAAAGCGGCAGGGCGCGGTCTGACTCCATTTCTTTTTTAAGTTTTTCGAGAAGTTCTTTTTTATCTTCCATATCTACAAGAGCGAGAAGAGGTCCGAAAGCGCCCCGATAAAAATAAGCGCTCCCAACAAAAAGAGCCACCACCCTTGTGGACGGAAACCGAGAAAAGATTCGAGTTTTTCGCGCTCTTTCCAAGCCACGGCCACCGTAAAGACCGCAAAAACCCCGAGCCCCACCGAACCCACCACGCTCAAAATTTCCACGAAATTCGTGAAACCGGAGGTAAAAAGCAAAACCGGCGGCAAAAACGCCAAGAGCCAGGCGGGAACTTCCGAAAGATTATAATCGTAGCGGAAAGTGAGTTTCAAATCAGCTCCGAAGACGATGTAAGAAGTAAAGACGGCGAGAAGCCCTATGAGGGAGCCGACGACAACCGCAAAGCTGCCGATTTTATCGCTAAGTCCGGAGAGCGCGTCTTCCGTCGTAGCCAAGCCGGTCGCCCCGACGACGCTGAAGATAAAAATGAGATAGAAAACGGCGGAGAGCAAAAGACTCCAGAAAATTATCCGGCGCGAGAGCGCCCGGGAATTACCGCCCAAAACGTCATGCAAATCAGGGAGCGAGGAGTAGCCCGCGAAGGCAAAAAGCAAAATGCCGTAAGGCAGAAACCAGGCCGGCTCCGTTGGGGCGGAAAAATTTCCGGTATCAAGGGAGGGCAGAAGTTTTGCCGCGAGCACCAAAATAAACGCCAAAAGCGGGAGCGTCAGATAAAAATTTATTTTCCCGACGAGCTTTAATGAAAGAAAAAACAAAGCGCCGCCGAGGATGAAAAACCAAAGTCCCGCTAGATAAAATTCAAACCCGAAAATATTTCCAAAAAAGACCGCTCCCAAAACTCCGTAGGCGAGCATCGAGCCGTAATACCCGAAAAAGGTAAAGCAAAGCGCCACGAGTTCGGCCGCATGCCCCAGGTAGCGGCGCATGTAGCCGGTAAAGCGGTGCTTTCCGGGCGTGGCGTAGATAATCGCGGCGTAAAGATAGTGTAAAAGAAAGCTTATCCCTAAAATGGCGATAAAAAGGACAAGTCCCCATCCCACGCCCGCCTTGGCGAAGCTGTAAGGAAGCGCGAAAAGGCCCGCGCCGATAATCATGCCGACGAGAAGCCCTATTCCCTCGATGGTTTTGGCGCGAAGCGGTTCAGCGGCCATATCAGGCGCGCGGGATAATGTTTTCTATAAACCTGAAAAGAATTAAAACCGCGAGCGCAACGAAAGTTGAAAAAACGGCAACGGCATACATTTTAAGCCCGACCGCCATGCCCAAAGCGGCCACCGCCCAAACCCCCGCCGCGGTGGTAAGACCCCGCACCTGGTTATCCCTGCTGTGGAAAATAAGACCGGCGCCAAGAAATCCTATTCCCACGACGATATTGGCGGCAACCCGCGACGGGTCAACCGCAAAACCGCCCGGAACATTTTCAAAGCCGTACACGGACACCAGCGTGAAAAGCGCGGAGCCGATGGCAACGAGCGTATAGGTGCGGAGTCCCGCGGCCTTCCGGCGGTATTCGCGCTCAAACCCGATGAGCGCCCCCAAAAGAGCCGCGAGCAGAAGCTGCAAAAACATTTCCGGAAACTCAATCATATTTCAATCACCTTTTCCTTACGCACAAGTTCCAGAACCTTCTCGACCAATTTTTTGGGGTCGGAATCATAAACTATTTTTCCCGGGCCGCGGTAGGATTTTTCAACAACTTCCTTAAAAACCTCGTCCGTCTCCCAGGGCCCCTGTAAAACCCCCATGGGCTTCTGGTCCTCGAAAGCAATCGTAAATTCGTTCATCGTGCCCATCCGGCCGCAACCGAAAATCACCGCGTCCGCCGAACGCGTCAGGAGAAGATTCCTGCCGGAATAGCCGAAACCCGTATAGACGATGATATCCATGTAATCCACCGGCAGTTTGTATTCCTCGATGTGTTCTTTTTCGTTCCGGGCGGGCGAAAGCCCGATGGAAAATCCGCCCTCCTCTTTGGCGCCGATCGCGGC
This sequence comes from uncultured Candidatus Saccharibacteria bacterium, assembly GCA_964590055.1. Taxonomy (GTDB): domain Bacteria; phylum Patescibacteriota; class Minisyncoccia; order JACPKW01; family UBA11713; genus CAZPXU01. Next base: position 3,445 of record CAZPXU010000034.1, read on the forward strand.
CCAGAAAGGAACGCCGGTCGTGGCCCCGGTAACCAAAACGGCTTTGTGCCTGACAATCTCCTTCCCAAGCTCCTTGGCCAGCTCCAGCGCCTCCGGCCCGCAATGCCCCGTTTCGGCCGCGCCAGAGACGCAGATCTTAAATTTCAGATGCGAATGGGGGGAAGGTTTCATGCCAAAATTTACTGAACGAAGTGAAGGCTAAATTTTGAGCATCCCGTTTAATTTTGCGAAGCAAAATTTTTGCGGGATTACCTTAAGCATATCATATTTCGTATGTTTCGCCGTAGCGCGGAGCGTATGCCTCGATCCCCAGGTAGTCCCGAACGCGCTGAACCAAAAAAAGCGCGGATTGGGGCTCGCCGTGAATCGCGAAAACCTTCTCCAAAGTGTCGCGGCTTTTCTCGATGAAATTCAAAAGCCAGTCGCGATCGGGGTGGGCTGAATATCCCCCCAGCGCCCGGATCTTGGCCCGCACTAAAACAGCTTCTCCAAAAAGCATGACCTCCCTCGCCCCGTCCTGGAGCATCCGCCCCAATGACCCCGGCGCCTGATAGCCCACCAGGAGCAGGGTGCTTTTCGGATCGGGAAGATATCTTCTCTCGTGGTGCAAAATTCTCCCGCCCGTTGACATGCCCGATCCCGCCATTATGATTTTGGGAGCGGGGACCTCGTTTATGCTCTTGGACTGGTCGGTCGTGAGGGTGAATTTCACGTTGGGGAGTTTGAAAAGCTCCTCCCACGATTTTATTTTCTCATGCGCTTCGCGGTTAAAATATTTTTCATATTTTTTATAGACCTGGGTGGCCTTTATCGCCAGGGGAGAATCGAGGAAAATCGGAGCGCGCGGCACTCGCCCCGCCTCCATAAGATCGTTAATTTCAAACAAAAGTTCCTGGGTTCGTTCCAGGGAAAAAGCCGGCAACATCAGAACCCCGCCGGAGCGAAGCGTGTCCTCGATGGCGCGTTCCAATTTCAATTTACGCCCCGCCCGATCCTCGTGCAAACGATCGCCGTAAGTGGCCTCGATAAGCAAGACGTTCGCTCCGCTAACCTCCTCCGGATCTTTCAAAAGCGGAGTCGGAGGATTCCCCAGGTCATCCGTGAGAACGATTTTTTTCCCTTGAATTTCCATCTCCACCATGGCGGAGCCGAGAATGTGCCCGGAGTCCAGAAACTTCGCTTTGATATCTCCGATCCTGAATTCCTCATGATACTCCGCCTCTTCCCAAATCCGCAGTACGGCGTCGATATCTTTTTTTTCATAGATCAGGCTCTCCCCGTGGCGCTTGGCTTCTTTTTCCAAAACCCCGAGGCTGTCCTCCAGCATCAAGGCCGCGAGCTCTTTGGTGGGGGGAGTGGAAAAAATTTTTCCGCGAAACCCTTCCCTGACAAGCTTGGGGACGCGTCCGGTGTGATCGATGTGGGCGTGCGTGACCAACAAGGCGTCAATTTCGGAAGGATTAAAAGGAAAAGCGGCTTGAGAGCGAAGATCGCAAAACCGCGGGCACTGAAACATGCCGCAGTCTATCAAGATTTTTGTCTGGCCGTCGTCAAAAAGAAAGGAGGAGCCGGTTACTTCCTGGGCTCCGCCGTAAAACGAAACTTTGGTCATAAAACCATTATACCTGCCGCGCGCGCTTTCTAAAAATCAGCTGGGCTAAAATCCCGCCGGCCAAGTCAAAAAATAAATCAGAAACGGTGTCATCCGTCCCCCGCTGAAAAGCCGCCGCGTCCCCCACCCGTTCAAAAAGCAACTCCAGGGCGCATTCCGAAAATTCACACACCAACCCCACCAAAGCGACAAATGATATTGTTTTGAAAAAAAAAAAAAAAGGATGCTCCGCTGAATAAATTTTATCGTGCGAGACCAGAACAAAAATAGCCAGAACGGCGAGCCAAAATCCTCCCGAGAAGTGCAACAGGCCGTCGAGCCACCGAATATAAAAATAGGCTGAGCTTGAAAGCGCCCAGCCGTGTACGACGAATATTAAAATCAGAAAACCTATCAAAAAACCGGAAGCGGGTTTCAGATACGGCATAAAATCCATTGTACTTTCCCCGGCTGAAAAAGAAAAACCGCCGGAGGCGGAACTTAAAAGGCATCGCCGCAGCTTACTACCTTTTTCTCCAATTGGGTTGCCCCATAACCCTGGCGTTTTGGCCCAAAGGCCAATCCGACCGAGGGGGATAAAAATTCATTTAACTTGATGTAGTAGCATACATGCGATACCTCTGGCTTCAGACTAGAAGAAAGCGCGGGTTTCGAGAAGTTCCCTGGGGCAATTTTTTATGTTTTAATGAAGCTCAAAAACGCAGAAAGTTGTCAATCCCTTGTGAAAACTCTGTAGATAAGAGGTGGATAGGGTGTTAAAACATTATGTCCTCTTCGGCGCGCTTGTAGGCGTGTATCTCCTCCGGCCTGAACCAAAAACCTAGCTCGTGCTCCGCCTCTTGGCGATTGCCGGAAGCGTGAATAAGATTATGAAGCGCGCGTTTCTGGCGATTGGCCAGAGCCGGAGAATCAACGGAGAAGTCGCCGCGAATCGTGCCCATTTCCGCAAAGGCCGGCACGGTTGGGCCAACAATTTTTCTAACCATGTCAATCGCGTGAATCCCCTGTACCACTATCTTCACCATCGGCCCGGAAGTCATATATTCCAAAAGCCACGCCCGCACCATCTCTCCTATTTTACGCGGGTCATCCGTGCCGTACTCTTCCAAAACCTTCTCGCGCGACTCGTATTTTTCATATGTCTTGATGGTATTTGAGCCCAGGTTCGCAATCCAGGCCGCGTCTTTCGGGTAATGCTCGTCCACCGTCTCCCGCGAAACCTCAACCATGGCGAGCGAAATGATTTTAAGGCCGCGTTTTTCAAAACGGGAAACAATCTCGCCGATAAGCCCGCGTTTCACTCCATCCGGTTTGATTAAAACCGTGGTGCGTTCTTGTTTTGCTTCTTCCGCCAGCTTCATAAAATAAGTACTCCCGATTGTAGCAAAATTTTAAAATATCCGCAACCCGTCCGTGTGGATTTCTACCCGGCCGCCCAGGTCGGTTCTTAAAATTTTTGCGCCGATTTTCTCCAAATTTTCCAAAACCTCCCGGTGCGGATGCCCGTATTTGTTTTTGCGTCCGGCGGAAATCAGGGCGTATTCCGGCCGCACCTTCCCCAAAAAAAGTTCGGAACTTGAGGTGCGCGAGCCGTGATGCCCCGCTTTCAAAACCTCGCTTGAAATATCGTCTTCTTGTTCAACCAAAAAATACTCCAAAGGCCTTTCAGCGTCCCCCATCAGCAGAAAATCAACCTCGCCGAAAGAAAGGCGCGAGATAACCATGTTGTTATGGAGGTTAGAACCGCTTTTCAGTTCTGCCGGAGCTAAAATTGAAAGTCTGGTTCCTTCGCCCAGAATTATTTCCGTCCCCCTCCGGGCTTTAACCTGCTCAACATTTTTAATCTCCAACATACTCTTAAGCTCTGCGAACTCGGCAATGGTATGCGTGTTTCCGGAATCCATAAATTTTTCCACTTCGTAGTTTTTCAAAACTTCCACCAGCCCTCCGACATGGTCCAAATGCGGATGGGTTAAAATAACAAGGTCCAGGGAGCGGTCGTAAAACGGCATCACTTCGCCCAGCTCCCTTAAAACCGACTTGTCCGGCCCGCCGTCAATTAAAATCTGGTTGCCCGAAGGCGTCTCAATGAAAATCGCATCCCCCTGCCCCACGTCCAGAACATAAAATTTAAGCGTCCCGCCATTTAAAGCAAAAACCTCCCGCCAGACGAGAGCCGCAACTATAAATAGAATTAAAATAAAGAAATATTTGAATCTTTTCCGCATCTCTTAAGCATAACAAAAAGGTTGCCCAAA
>CAZPXU010000035.1:0-7293 GCA_964590055.1 uncultured Candidatus Saccharibacteria bacterium
CGCGCTCGAGCGCGCCCAGGCCTTTCAAAAACTCAACGAGGAATTTTTGCTCACGCATAAGGAGATTGGGGCGAAAATCGGGAGGTCGCGCGAGTATGTGGCAAACTCCATTCGGCTTTTATCGCTCTCGTCGGAGATTCAGGAAGCTTTAAGGGGCGGCCGCATTTCCGAAGGGCACGCGCGGCCTTTGTTGATGCTGACCTCGCGGCCGGCGGAACAGCAAGCGCTTTTCGGCGATATTTTATATAGAAATCTGAGCGTCAGGGAGGCGGAGCGGGTTTCCAGAAAAATAATCTCGGACAGGCCCCGGAACGGGGTTGGGAGCGACCCCGAAATTAAATCCTTGGAAGAAAAACTCGCAAGCGCCTTGGGGACGCGGGTTTCGATCGAGAAAAAAGGCGAGGGTGGCAGGATTTCGATTGATTTTTTCTCGGCCGAGGAATTTCGCAACCTGCTCTCGAAGTTGGGCGAGGACGAGGTTTCGGCGATTGCGGCCGAGGGAACGCCGGGTTCTCAACCGGATTTGCCGGCCCAGCGCCCGGACGAAAGCCACGCCTCCGCCGACGAGATCGGCGAATTTACGATTTGACTCCGGCGCTTTGGTCGGGACCCGATCCTTCGACCTTGAGCTCGGGACGAAAGGCCGGAACGTCGGAGTTTCTATGTCCGCACTTTATGGGCGATTTTCACTACGCCCTTTATTTTTTCCAGACGCTCGGCGATTTTGGGCACCGAATTCTTGTCTTTGGGTATGAAAATGATTCGAATAGGCGCTTCGTCGTTGCCGGAACGGTTGGCATTTAAGGTTTGAATGTTGATGGCGAGGCGCGCAAAAACGGAAGTGATGTCCTTAATGAACCCCACCCGGCTTTTGCCGTAAACCTGAATCTCGACTGGCTTTTGGGCGGGCGCCAGAAAAGATTGTTTTGGCGAGAGTCTTAAGGCGCGTCGAATTCTTGATTTAGCTATGCTGGTTTTGACCAAAGAGAGCCATTCCACGGAAGGGCGTTTGTTTTTCTGGGTGATGATTTCAACCACCTCGCCCGAACGCAGTTCTCTTGAGAAAGGGGCGAGGCGGTCGTTGACCTTCGCTCCGGAGGCATGATCGCCGACCTCCGAATGAATATGATAAGCGAAATCCAAGGGAGAGGCGCCCCGGGGAAGATCGATCACGTCTCCCTTCGGGGTCAAAACGAAAATGCGGTCTTTGAAAAAATCTATTTTCAGGGCTTCCAGAAGTTCTTCGGAATCGGAGTGATCTTTTTCAAACTCTTTATGCCATTCGTGAAGCTGCCCGATCCAGTTGAACTTTTTCCCGATGACTTTTGCGCCCTCTTTGGGTTTGCCCGCCTCGGAATAAGCCCAGTGGGCCGCAATGCCGGCCTCCGCCTCACGGTGCATCTCCGGAGTCCTGATTTGAAATTCCACTATCACTCCGCCGTCCGTGAAAACCCTCGTGTGGAGACTTTGATAGCCGTTCGGCTTGGGAAGCGCGATATAATCCACAAACCTGCCCGGCACCGGCTTCCATAATTTATGGATTACGCCGAGCGCGGCGTAGCAATTTTTTATGTCGGACGCGATTACCCGAACCGCGATCAGATCCGTGAGATGCGCCCAGTCGCCCTCATAGCGCTCGAGTTTCTGCCAGGCGGAGTAAAGGTGCTTCGCCCGATAGTGTACGCCCTCGATTTTGACGTTTTCCGCGGCGAGCTCGCTTTGAAGCTGGGGAATTATTTTTTTAAGACGCGCCTCCTGTTCCGGGGCGCGTTTTTTTATTTCTTCTCCGATTTCCTTGAATTCTCCGGGCCAGAGATGTTCAAAAGCCAAGTCTTCCAGCTCGGCTTTAATGTTCCACATCCCGATTCGCTCCGCCAAGGGAGCATACAGGCTCAAGGTTTCCTTGGCGATTCGTTCCCGTTTTTCTTTGGGCAGGTAAGAAAGCGTTTCCATGTTGTGGAGGCGGTCCATCAGTTTTATGATGACAACCCGGATGTCTTCCGCAACCGCGAGGAACATTTTCCTGACCGATTCGAGCGCCCGTTCGGCTCCCCGGGCCTCGACCCGGTCAACCTTCGTCACCCCGTCCACCAAAAAAGCCACTTCCTGGCCGAAATTTTTACGGATCAATTTTAACGCTTCGGGCGAGCGTTCCGCCACGTCGTGCAAAAGCCCCGCCGCCACGGTCGCAGCGTCCAGTTTCAAACCGGCGAGTTTTAACGAGACGGCAATCGGATGGGTGAAATAAGGCTCGCCCGAAAGCCGTAGCTCGCTTTCATGAATTTTTTCCGCGAAGCGAAAAACAGGTTCCAAAAACGTTATGTCCTTTGGGGAAAGATGAGAGCCGCGAAGCTGCTCGGCGTATTCTTGCCAGTCCATCTTTTCAATTTACTCCGCTCCCTCCGAGGTGGCAACTTTATCAATTTCTTTGGCTTCAAAGTCACATGATTTGGAGGAACACTTGAGGCCCCCGTTTTTCACGTGAACGAGGGGGGAGGAACATTGGGGGCAGCTCTCTCCGTTGGGGCGCTGCCAGGAGGCAAAATCGCATTTCGGGTATCGGGAGCATCCGTAAAACATCCGGCCTTTTCGGGTTGAGCGTTCCACGATTTCTCCTTCTTTGCACTTGGGGCAGGTTATATGGAGCGAGACCGGCGGCAGGTTTTTGGTGTTTTTGCATTCGGGAAAACCAGAGCAGGCCAAAAAACGGCCGAAGCGCCCGCGCTTGATGACCATGGGCTTCCCGCATTTTTCGCAAATCTCGTCGGTGCTTTCGTTGAAATCCTGTTTTTCAACCGATTCATATTTTTCGGCCAGGTGTTTTGAGAACGGGTCGTAAAATTCCTTGATTACCGGCAGCCATTCTTTTTCTCCCAGAGCGATCTCGTCGAGCTCTTCCTCCATTCTGGCGGTGAATTGAACGTCCACGATTTCCGGGAAGTGTTCGACGAGCATGTCGTTTACGATAAATCCGATCTCGCTCGGCTCGAGCTGTCTTTTCTCGTTTTTCTTCACGTAGCCGCGCTCTTGGATCGTGGAGATGGTGGGAGCGTAGGTGGAAGGGCGCCCGATTCCGTTTTTTTCCAGAATTTTTATCAAGCTCGCCTCGGAAAAACGCGGCGGCGGCTCGGTGAAATGCTGCAGGGGCTCGAGCTTTGCGAGCTCGAGCCGGTCTTCCGGTTTTAGTTCCGGCAAAGAGAGCTCCGTGAATTTTAACGGATAGATTTTAAGAAATCCGTCGAATTTTAATGTTTGGCCGTTCGCGCGAAAAACATAATCTCCGGCCTTGATATCAACACCGGTGGCGTCAAACAAAGCCTGGGGCATCCGGGATGCCATGAATCTTCGCCAAATCAAGTCATAAAGGCGGTATGGCCTCTGATCCAAAAATTTTTTGACGGACTCGGGAGGCCTCGCGGGGTCGGTGGGGCGAATGGCTTCATGGGCTTCCTGCGCGCCTTTGGATTTGGTTTTGAAGCGGCGCGGCGAGGGGAGGGCGTATTTTTCTCCAAGTTCCCGCGCGAGATATTCCCGCGCTGCGGCTAGAGATTCCTCGGAGAGATTCAGGGAATCCGTCCGCATATAGGTGATCAAGCCCGCCGATCCTTCGCCCAGCTCGACGCCCTCATAAAGCTGTTGGGCCAAGCGCATGGTTTGCTTGGCGGAAAATCCCAGCCGCCGAAACGCTTCCTGCTGGAGAGTGGAGGTGGTGAAGGGGGACAGGGGATTTTTCGAAACGGCTTTTTTCTCGACGTTAGCCACGCGCCATTCCTGCTGTTCGAGCTCCTTTGAAATTTTCTCCGCCTCGGCTTTTGTTTTTATATCGAATTTGTCAAGGGTTTCGCCATTTTTTTTAATGAGCATGGCTTCAAACTCGTTTTTGATATTTGATATTTGATTTTTGGTTTTAAGGAGCGTAGCGACGATTGTCCAATATTCCTCCGGCTTGAACTTCTGAATTTCGCGTTCCCGCTCCGCTATGAGACGCACTGCCACCGACTGCACTCTCCCCGCGGAAAGCCCGCGGTAAACTTTTTTCCACAAAAAAGGCGAAAGTTTGTACCCGACGATTCGATCCAAAATGCGCCGCGCCTGTTGGGCGTTGACGAGTTTCAAGTCCAAGTCACGCGGGCTTTTAAGCGCCTCCTTTATGGCCTTCTCCGTTATTTCGTGAAAGACAATCCGTTCTATCTTATCGCTGGGCTGGTTTTCCAGGCCCAAGGCCGAGATCAGGTGCCAGGCGATGGCCTCGCCTTCGCGGTCCTCGTCCGTCGCGAGGATTATTTTGTCCGCGCCCTCCGCTTCTTTTTTCAAAAGATTCACTTGCTTGCGGCTTTTAGTCGGGATGACGTATTTGGGTTCAAAAGTTTTTTCAACGTCTATCCCCAGGGTGGATTTGGGGAGGTCGCGCACATGTCCGTAGGAGGACTCAACTTTAAAGCCCCGTCCCAGAAAACGGGAAATGGTGCGGGCCTTGGTGGGAGATTCTACTATTACCAGCTTCATATTGTTTTTCGCCAAACGCCCCCCGCCGATTTTATTATGTTTTTCAATTCAAGTTCCATTAATTTTTGCGAAATTATCGCCGGTTTTAATTTTGTCGCTAAAATAATCTCATCCGCGCTTTTTGGCCCGTCGAGACATTGGAGGATAGATTCGGCGATTTCATCAAGTTTGTCAAGTTTTGGAGTTTTGCCGGAAGGTTCAATGCCTATCAGATAAAGCGCGTCCTGGGCGCCCAAAATCGGATGCGCTCCCTCCCGCAGAAGACGGTTGGAGCCGATGAAATTCGCCCGGAAAACGTCGCCCGGCACCACTCCGACTTCGCGTCCCGCTTCAAGGGCCAGGCGCGCCGTTATGAGCGCTCCGGATTTCTCCGGCGCTTCTATCACAATGGTGAGTTTGGCGAGTCCCGCCACGATCCGGTTTCGTTCCGGGAAAGTATATCTGCGGGCCACCAGGCCCCGGGGATATTCTGAAATCAAAGCCCCGCCCTGTTTTATTATTTTTTCGGCAAGCCCCGCGTGCGCTTTGGGGTAGATGTTTTCCAGGCCAGAGCCCAGGACGGCCCAGGTGATCCCGCCGCCGGAAAGTGCGCCTTCATGGGCGGCGGCGTCGATTCCAAGCGCCAGCCCGCTTACGACTATGACTCCTTCGCCCGCAAGGGTTTGAGCGATTTTAAAAGCGACCTCTTTCCCGTAGGAAGTCGAGCGCCTTGTGCCGACAATCGCGACTTTTGGTTTTGGGCCGCGGATTTCTCCTTTTACGTATAGCCCTCGGGGCGGCCAAGGAGTTTCATGAAGTTCTTGGGGAAATTTTTTGTCTTGGGGTGAAAGGAAATAAATTTCTTCCAGGTTTTTCTTTTCAGGCGCCATTCTTTAATGGTATCGTCAGCTTCGTCCTCTTGGCAAACTTCGCGTCAGGGCAAACTTTACTTTTCAGCCGGCGCTGATTATAATAAGTACTCATGAAGCTGCTGTCGAAAAATATCATCATCGCCCTGCTGGTTTTAATGTTTCTCGCCGGAGCTTATTCGCTTTTACAGGAAGGTTTAAAGGCCGTTCCGGAGCTTTCTCTCTCGGAGCTTGTCAAGAAAATCAATGCCGGGGAGATTTCGAAAATTACGGTCCGGGGGGACGAGCTGGAAGTCGGTTTGAAAAGCGGGGAGTCCCTCCTTACCAAAAAGGAATCCGAAAGCTCGCTTTCCCAGACTTTGTCCAACTACGGCGTGTCCAAAGAGGCGCTGGACAATGTTTTGGTGGAAGTTCAAAATCCGTCCGGGGTTTTGTTCTGGCTCTCGGCCGTCTTGCCGTTTCTGCTGCCGTTTTTGCTGATCGTGCTTTTTTTCTGGCTGGCCGCCCGGCAGGTTCAGCGGGCGAATGTTCAGGCCTTCACTTTCGGTCAGTCGCGAGCCAGGGTTATTCAGCCGGATTCCAAAAAAGAGCGGGTCACTTTCCGCGACGTGGCGGGGGCGAGGGAAGCCAAAGAGGAACTTGTAGAGATTGTGGACTTTTTGCGAGCGCCCAAGAAATTTCTTGACATCGGCGCGAGAATTCCGAAAGGGGTTTTGTTGATGGGCGCTCCCGGCACTGGGAAAACTCTTTTGGCGCGGGCGGTCGCGGGAGAAGCAGGCGTGCCTTTTTTCCACATTTCCGGCTCCGAATTCGTGGAGATGTTCGTAGGCGTGGGCGCATCGCGCGTTCGGGACCTTTTCAAGATGGCCAAGCGCGCCGCTCCCGCGACTGTTTTCGTGGATGAAATTGACGCGGTGGGGCGGCACCGGGGGGCGGGGCTCGGCGGGGGGCACGACGAAAGAGAGCAGACTTTAAATCAGATTTTGGTGGAGATGGACGGCTTTGAGCCGCACGAGTCCGTGATCGTGATGGCCGCGACGAACCGTCCGGATGTCTTGGATCCCGCGCTTTTGCGCCCGGGGCGTTTTGACCGCCGAGTCGTTTTGGATCTTCCTGACATCAACGACCGGGAAGCGATTTTGAAACTTCACGCTTTGAAAAAGCCCTTCGGCAAAGACGTGACTCTGCGGACGATTGCCGAGCGCACCCCCGGTTTTTCCGGCGCGGACTTGGCAAATCTCATGAATGAATCCGCCATTCTGGCCGCGCGCGAGAACCGCAGGGTTGTCACCCAGTCGGATCTGGTCAATTCGATTGAAAAAGTTCTCCTGGGCCCGGAGAGAAAGAGCCACATTCTTTCGCCCAAAGAAAAGGAAATCTCGGCGTACCACGAGGCCGGGCACGCCTTGGTGGCCGCCGTCCTGCCGCATGCCGACCCCGTCCACAAAATATCTATTGTGGCCCGCGGCCGCGCGGCCGGCTATACTTTGAAGCTTCCCTCCGAGGACCGGCACCTCTATTCGCGCCCGAACTTTTTGGACGAGCTCGCGGTTTCTTTGGGCGGATACGCTTCCGAAAAAATCGTTTTTGGAGAGCTTACAACCGGCTCCTCCGACGACATCAAGAAAGCCACTTTGATCGCGCGGGACTTGGTGACGAAGTACGGCATGTCCGATAAAATCGGCCCTATTTCCCTCGGCGAGCAGGACGAGCTGGTGTTTTTAGGCAAGGAATTGGGCGTGGAAAAAAACTATTCGGAGGCGGTGGCCAAAGTGGTGGACGAGGAAGTTTCCGGCTTCATGAAGAACGCTTTCTCGCGCGCCCAGAAGATTTTGACGAAATATCGCAAGGCGCTCGACGCGATTGCCAAGCGCCTGATTGAAAACGAAACCATCGAGCGCGAGGAGTTCGAAAAGATTTTGGGCTCCTTCGGGCTGAA
>CAZPXU010000036.1:0-7174 GCA_964590055.1 uncultured Candidatus Saccharibacteria bacterium
AAGCCATGCCGTTTAACCGCACCGCCATCATAAACGAACTGGCGAAACGCGAGGATCTGAAGGACGTGGACACCGGGCATATAAAAGACAGCTTGAAGGTCATGGAACGCTACGGCATGGAAAAAGACGTCCGGGACATTTTAAGAATCGCTCCGGATCTCGCGCCTGAAATCGGCAGACCGAGGGAAGTCGCCGTGGGATATCAGAAATCTGAACACATCCCCAAGATTATGAAGGAATTCAGCAAAGACCCCAATACCATTGAAGGCATGCTTAAAAACTACAAAGCGGGACACATTCAAAAATTGGTGGAGAGAGGAGATGAACTTTATGACGATTACATGGACAAACTCGAGGCCGAGGCGGGAAGTCTTTACGTAGACGACGTTGCGGCGGCTTTGAATAGGGTCGGCAACAGAAGCGCCGCCAAGTGGGTTACATCCACAGCGGCCATAAATCTTTTGGGTCTGAAAGAAAGACCAGGCGCGACTGGAACCGCGGGAGGAGGTGGCGGGACGGGTGGCGGAGGTGGTGCTGGAGGTGCAGGACCCGGAGGCGGTGGCGGAGGAGGTGGTGCAACCGGGCCCGGAGCGACCGGACCAGGCGGTCCAGGTCCAGGACCTGGAGGAGGTGGTGGGGCGGGTGGCGGAGCAAGACCAGGTGGCGGAGGTAGAACAACGGGGGGTCCTGCAGGAGGAACCGGAGCTGGCATGGGCGGCGGCAGAGCGCCAGGCGGCGGCGTTGGAGGAGGCGGGGCTGGTGCCGGAGTTGGCGGAGGTGGAACCGCGGGAGGAGGTGGCGGGGCCGGAGGAGCCGGAGGAGGAGCGAGAGGAGGAAGAACGACGGGCGGCACTTCCGGAGGAACAACTGGCGGAGGTGGGGCGGCCGGCGCTCAAAACGCGACATTTAATTGGAATATGTGGAGAGGCGTAGGATTTGACACAGAGGGCGACGCGGAGCACTGGAATGACGCGATGCTCCGCACCGGCAACAGGCGATTTAGAAATAATGAAAGAGTCAGAGCCACAACAGCCAGGACGTGGCGGGACGCGGGATATTCGGCTTACGAAGCGGAGACGAACATAAGAAAGGGAACCATGTCCCCGCCCATTAGATGACAGGCCGGCTTAAAAAGTAATTTAGAAACTCATGCCATACACCCAGCAACAATTGAGAGAAAAGTTCATGGGCCTCCCCGAGGACCTGAAAGACGCGATTTTCGGCGTGGATACGGCCGAAGCGGTGGAGGCCGTCGCGAAAAAATACGGCTTGCTCATAGACAAAATGGGCGCCTTGGCGGATGAAACCGGGCTCGTGATGCTGGGCCTGACGCATCCCAAAGACTTCATAGCGCATTTGGCGGAACGGTTGGGGACAGACCGCCTGACCGCGAGAAACATCGCCGAGGACATAAACAGCCAAATTTTCCAGAAGATCCGGGAGAGTCTGAAAAAAATCCACGGGATCGAGGAGTCGGCCCCGCTGTCCGAAGGGGTTGAAGGAATCAAGCCGCCGCCCGCTTCCCCCCCCAGAGCCGAATTAAAACCGCTTGAAATCAAACCCGGGCCGTCCATAACTCCCGTAAAACCCCCCACTCCGGCCGCTTGGCCCGAGGTTTTGCAGAAAATCCAGCCCCCGGAGAAACCGGCCGCACCGGCGCCTCAAGCGATGCGGGGAAGCGAAATCAAGCCGCTGGGCCCTACTCCCGCGGGCAAACCGCCCCCCGGGCTCGCGTTCGAAGAAAAAACCAAGGAGAGTATTTTCCGAACCCCGAGCGAAACCAGGGAAAAAATCGAGGAGAGACCGCCGAACGCCGTCAAGGAAAAATCTTTCGCCGAGATTAAAAAGGAGATCGGCAAGACGCAAGCAGATCCTTATCGGGAAGCAATCGAGTGATTATGCGACAGTTTCAAGTCCCGCAATTCATAGAAGTGGAAGACAAAATTTTCGGGCCGTTGACCCTGAAGCAGTTTTTGTACGTCCTGGGGGGAGGAGCAATCGTATTTTTGCTCTACGTCTTCCTGCCGCTGTGGCTCACTTTCATTTTGGGCGCTCCCGTCGGGGCTTTCTTCCTGGCGCTTGCGTTCTACGAGGTAAACGGCCGGCCTTTCATAAAGATTCTGGAATCCGCCCTGAATCACTTCACCAAAACCCGTCTTTACATCTGGAAAAAAATTGAACGGGCGCGGAAAAAAGAGGAGGTCGAAACCCGAAACTCAAACTTGTACCTGCCCAAGCTCACGGAATCGAAATTAAAAGAGCTGGCGTGGTCGCTCGACATCCAGGAAAAATTACAGCGCCCACCGGCGCCAAAATGAAGAAACAGGTAAATTAATATCGCGTATGCCGCAGAAGATCAAAGCTCAAAGCGCCCAGGAATTCGTCCCCATCCAGGAAATACGGGACGGGATTATCGTCATGAAAGACGGCTCTTTAAGGGTGGTGCTGATGGCTTCCTCCTTGAATTTCGCCCTGAAGTCCGGCCAGGAACAAGACGCGATAATTTTTCAGTATCAAAATTTCTTAAACTCGGTAGACTTTTCCATCCAGTTTTTCATCCAGTCCAGACGCCTGAACGTAAATCCCTACCTGGAAACCCTAAAAGAGGCGGAGAGAAACCAAGCGAACGAACTTTTGAAAATCCAGACCCGCGAATACATAGAATTCGTAAAAAACGTGGTCGAGTCATCCAACATCGTTTCCAAAACCTTTTACGCCGTCGTGCCGTTTCAGCCGCCCCCGTTCGCCTCCGCCCGGGGGGCGCTGGATTCCCTTTTGGGCTCGCTGTTGCGAAAGAAAGACAAATTCCAACGACTCTCCGACGAAAAATTCGAAGAGTATAAAACCCAGCTCTGGCAGAGGGTCGAGACCGTGGCGCAGGGCTTGGTGCGCACGGGCGTGAGAGTGGTGCCGCTTAACACCGAAGAGCTCATCGAGCTTTACTACGGGCTTTTCAACCCGGGAGAGCTTGAAAAAGGCCGGGCGCCCGAAGTAACCGCCCAAAGGTGAAAATAAAATGGCGTTTTTAGGACTGGGAAAAAAGAAAGAGCCGGAACCGGAAATCTTACCGGTTTTCCCGGAAGAAATCTACGAGGCGGGGGTTTTGGAACTAGCGGACGTCATCGCGCCCTCGGCTCTCGAGATAAATTCCAACCACATCAAGCTCGGAGAAAAGGTGGCCCGCACCCTTTTCGTTTTTTCCTACCCCAGATACCTGGCGGTCAACTGGTTTTCGCCCGTCATCAACCTCGACAAGGTTTTCGACATTTCCATCTTCATCCACCCCATCAACACCGCGACCGTACTCAGGCAGCTTCAGAAAAAAGTGGCCGAGGTGCAGTCGCAAATAAACATCAGGGCGGAGAAAGGGCTCATCCGCGATCCGATGCTGGATACGGCCGCGCAAGACCTGGAGGAACTGCGCGACAAGCTCCAGCAGGCCCAGGAAAAGCTTTTTTCACTCGGGCTTTATCTCACCGTCTATGCGGATACCATCGAGGAGCTGAACAAAATAGAAACCGAAATCCGCTCCATCCTGGAATCAAAACTGGTCTACGCCAAGCCGGCGCTTTTTCAGCAAGGCGAGGGCCTCGAGACGGTTTTGCCTCTCGCGACTGACAAGCTCGAGATAAACACGCGCCTGAACTCTTCCCCGACTTCCAGTCTTTTCCCATTCGTCTCCTTTGACCTCACCTCCAACAAAGGGGTGCTCTACGGCATAAACCGCCACAACAACTCGCTCGTTTTGTTCGATCGCTACAGTATGGAAAATTACAACTCCGTGACCTTCGCCAAGGCGGGGGCCGGGAAATCTTACGCGACCAAGCTCGAGATCCTGCGCTCCCTGATGTTCGACACCGAAGTGATCGTGATTGACCCCGAGCGGGAATACGAATATCTCGCCGAAGCCGTGGACGGACGCTATTTCAACATTTCACTCACCTCCAGGCATCACATAAACCCCTTCGATCTCCCGCCGCCGCGGGAAGACGAATCCCCTGCCGACGTTTTGAGATCGAACATCATAAACCTGGTGGGCCTTTTCCGCATCATGCTGGGGGGGCTGACTCCGGAGGAAGACGCGATTTTAGACCGGGCCATCACCGAAACCTACGCTTCCAGGGACATCACCCCCGAGACAGATTTTTCCAAGGCCGTGCCGCCGATTCTCTCGGATCTGGAACTCGTCCTGGCGAACATGCAGGGAGGAGAATCCCTGGCCCAGCGGCTTCGCAAATACACCCAGGGCACCTGGTCGGGCTTCATCAACCAGCCGACCAACGTGGATATAAATAAGAAGCTCGTGGTCTTCTCGGTCCGGGACATGGAGGATGAGCTTCGGCCGATCGCGGTCTATCTCATCATCCACCACGTCTGGAACGAGGTCCGGGCAAGCCTCAAAAAGCGCCTGTTGGTCGTGGATGAGGCCTGGTGGCTTATGAAAACGGACGACGGCGCCTCGTTTCTTTTCGGAATCGCGAAGAGGGCGCGCAAATATTACCTGGGACTTGCCACCATCACCCAGGACGTAGGAGACTTTCTGAACTCGCCTTACGGCAAGGCCATCATCACCAATTCCTCCATCCAAATGCTTTTAAAACAATCCCCCGCCACGATCGACCTTTTGCAACAAACCTTCAACCTCACGGATGAGGAGAAATTCCTGCTGCTGGAATCCGACGTGGGCGAGGGAATATTTTTCGCCGGGCTGAAGCATGTCGCGATAAAAATTCTGGGCTCTTACACCGAAGATCAGCTGATAACCTCCGACCCCGCCCAGCTCCTCGCCATCAAAAAAGCCAAAGCGGATTATCAAAAGACCGGCGTAAGCGAATAAATTCTTAAAATGGCTCAAGCCTGGGTAATGGATGAAGAAAGGCGTCAGACCCTTCAAAGCTCGCGCCTGGCGAGGGCGCGGAAGCTTTTGGACGAGCGGGGAATCGTTATAGAAGCGGCCGAGCGCCTGGCGGAGAAACTGAATGAAGAGATTGCAAGGGGGCATGCCACCGCCGCGTTTTTAATCGCGCTCGCGCTCGCCGCCTTTAAGGATTTCTTTGATTTTTTCGCGAACTTAATCCTGGCGCTCCTGGCCGCAATACCCGTTGTGGGGCCGGTGCTCGCCGCCGTGTTCGCCGAACATCAGATAGCGGTGGGTATTTTTATTTCTTTGACTCTCGCAATTTTTTTATGGGGGAAGGGGTGGTTTTTACAGACGCGGATAAAAGCCGTCTGGTGGGTCCTCGGTTTTTTCATCGACAACATCCCGGCGGTAAGCGCGCTCCCCATAACCACCTTCGCGGTGCTTTATGCCTGGGGGATAGTGAGAAAACGGGCCGCCGCCGCCGAAAAAAAACTCCCCCAGATGCAAAAAATGACGGCGGACCAGATCGAGTCTCTCTACGACGACCTCTCCGGGCTGGATGAAGAGGAAGAGTAAGCTTTAAAAATGATATTATGATTACAGGCCTTCCATGGGAATAAAAACGCAAAAACCGAATATAAAAAGGGCGGCGGTCATTTTCGGGCTCCTGGCCGGTGCGGGACTTTTGGGTCTCGTTACGATCGGGCGCGCCCAAACGCCGGGGTCGCTTTTAAGCGCCGCCGTCGAGCTCACGCCCGCTCTGCCTCAACCCTCTTCGGAAGTAAGAGCCAAGGTTATCTCTTTCAGTTTTGACGTGGAGCGCGCTTCCATTCTCTGGACCTTGAACGGACGCAGGCTTCTGGAGGGGAGAGGCGCGAAAGAACTCGCATTCGAGGTGGGACCCGTGGGATCGTTAAACGAGTTGGAAGTGACCATTTCCCCTCAAGAAGGGGGATTTATAGAAAAAAGAGTTGAGATCCGCCCGCAGGGGGTTGACTTACTGATCGAGCCCGAAAGTTTCACTCCGCCCTGGTACAAGGGGGCCGCGGTGGCATCCCCGGGAAGCCGGATCAGGGTGATTGCGATTCCGAATTTCATTTTTGCCCGCTCGCGTCTGGACCCGAAAACTCTCATTTATAACTGGAGGATCGGCGACGTCGCAAAAGGGGATTTGTCCGGGAGAGGAAAACAAAGTCTGGCTTTAAGGGCCCCCGCGGTCTCGGGCGCAAATACGGCCGTTACGGTAAAAGTATCCTCCCCCCAGGGAGATCTGGCCGAGGCGCAAACCTTCATCACCGCCTCTCCCCCGGAGATCCTATCATATGAAAGGGCCCCCCTGGAGGGCTTGCGCGTCTCGGAAGCGCTCGGCATCAAAACCATTTCAGCCGGGGCCAACCTTGAAATCCAAGCCGTGCCGTTTTTCATGAACTTTTCTTCCCTGGACGACCTGAAATTCGACTGGAGCTTTAACGGAACCAGGGTCGCTCCCAACCCGAGGGAACCAGACGTGTTTTTGATAAAGTCCGCTCCCGAGAGCGGGGGAGACGTAACGCTGGATCTTCTCGTAAACAACCTGAAAAACGTTTTAGAAGAAATAAGAACAACGCTGAAAATCCATGTGGAATAGAAAAAGAGTTTGCTTCCTTGCGTTGGCGGCGCTCGGCGCGCTGGTTCTCTGGGCGTCCCTGGCGCCGTCCGGCCTTGCCGAGGAGGGAGCGGCGACTTTTTCCGGGTCTGCCCAAACCTCCGTCGCCGAGCCGCCCGGACAGGATTTCCCCGGATGGGCGCGGTTTCTGTATCCCTTCGGGCTTTCGGCAGCCGCGATTCTGGCCGTATTCATGTTGGTGTTCGCGGGAGTTCAAATGATGGCCGCAGTCGGAAATCCGGGCATGATTGAATCCGCCAAAGGAAAAATCTGGTCAGCGCTTCTAGGACTTCTAATCGCCGTCGGATCTTACTTAATACTGCGGACCATAAACCCCCAACTTTTAAACCTCCAAATAAACGCGCCCGTGGCGCCCGGGAGCATTGGCGGCGGGCCAGGCGGGGGAACGGGAGGAGGAGGCGGGGGTGGGGGAGGAAGTACGCCAACCCAGGGCTTTCGCTGCTCCACAAATCCGGTCATTTGTCGGCCCAATCAAGCCGATTGTGCAAACGCCTGCGGCTCCGGCGTATGCAACCCCGGGCCGGCTTGTTAATAGTTGATAAAAGCGGCATGCAAAACCTTTTCACCAAAAGCAATCTGATAATAGCCGCCGCGGCCCTGATATTGATTATCGCCGGCGCTATTTGGTATTTTTCGCCAAGCCAAAC
>CAZPXU010000037.1:0-6832 GCA_964590055.1 uncultured Candidatus Saccharibacteria bacterium
GGCAATGCGCTGGCCCGGCGCCTTGGAGTTCTGCGCGGTTTCGACAAGTTTGATAATTTGGGCGAGCACCGTTTCCGAACCAACCTCTGTGGCCTTGAATTTTACCGTGCCGATCTGGTTAACCGAGCCGCCGACCACTTTTGCACCTATGGTTTTGGCGACCGGAATGGACTCGCCGGTAACCAGCGACTCGTCAATGGAAGTTTCGCCCTCAATTATTTCTCCGTCCACTGGTACTTTGTCTCCGGGCCGCAATACGACGACCTCATTGTGAGCGATATCCGCGCTCGGAATACTCATCTCTTTCCCGCCCCGGATGACGTTTGCCTTCGGCGGCACGAGGTCGAACAGCGCCCGGAGCGCGTCCGAAGTGCCGCGGCGGGATTTCATCTCCATCCAGTGGCCGAAGAGTACGAAAGTGACCAGAAGCGCCGCCGCTTCGTAGAAAGTTTCCGACCCCGGGCGGATGACGGTAAGCAAAACGCTGAAAAGATAGGCCGCCAAAACGCCGGTGGCAATCAAAACCGACATATTCAGTTTGCGCGCCTTGAGTGAATAATAAGTGCCAGTTATGAAAATTGAGCCGGTCCAGAAAACAATCGGCGTAGTAAGAATGAAAAGCAGCCAATTCGCGGGAATCGGAGTCGGAAGATTAAATTTAAAATAATTTAGCCCCAAGGGGGAATATAAAACAATCGGGATGGAAAGAACAAAAGAAATCCAAAAGCGGCGGCGCATGTCTTGCTCCATTTTTTTAGCCATCTGCGGATTGGTCATAGCTGCCTCGTGGTCTTTGTGGCTTAGCTCTGAAACATCGTAACCGTCTTGTCCTTTTTCCTTTGGAATAAGCGCCATGCCGCAACCCGGGCAATTCCCGGGCTCGTTTTTAACCACCTCCGGATGCATCGGGCAGGTGTAATGACTCATGCGCTCAAGCGGTTTTGTCATGATTATATTCCGCAGCTCCCGCCGCTTCTTTGCGCGGGCGGGGTTACTTGGCTTAAGATTTTTTGATAGCCGGAGCTGCTCGAATAGTTCTTTCCCAAAATCTCTTTGGGGCCGGCGTTTTCCCAGTCCAGGCCTCTCAATTTGAGATACTCTGCGATGGTCAGGTAAGTATCCGGAAACCAGTAAGCGTTTACTTGAAGCGCCAGGCGATACATCTCTTCCTCGCCGATTCCTTGCGAGGCCATAAGCTCCAGAAGTCCCAGCATGGCCATGCCGTGATTGCAATCCGGGAAAGAGGTCGGATTGTCGCAGCAGGGACGGTAAATATTTTTAGACACTTCTTCCACCAGTTTTTGCTCCTCGGGCGCGAGAACAATAAGGGGATGTCGCGAATAGTGTTCCATGGCATTCCCTCGGGCGAGCGTCCAGCCGCCGGTGGAAGCGAAGTTGCCCGCCTTCGCCAAGGCTTCGGCGGGCGAGCCCGCGACGCTATAAGTCATCATCGGCCCCCTCTCCAGAATATCGTTTTTGTTGCCGAGCCCCAGCGCCCAGAGGAGATTTAAAATCAGCCCTGAATTCTCCGGCGTTATCCTGACGTTGTCGTTTGTAATTTCTCCCAGAAATTTTTCGGCTTCCTCCCGGAGAGCCGGGTTTGTCTCGTACATGGATTCGAATTTCTTTTTGTCTATGACCCCCACGCTCACCATTTTGACCCCCAAGTCTCCCCAACGGGCCGGGATGACAATTCCCTCGGGCGGCAGAACCCGCGCTTCCGGGCTTGAGGTTCTTGGGGAGGTGGCTTTAACGCCGAAGAAGTTCGGCCAGCGAGGAGAAACGCCGACTTCGAATACCGCCAGGAACGCAAGAAATCCGACGGATACCAGAAGCAGCCAGTAATTTTTTTTCGTTTCCATAAGTCAGCAGCAGTTTTTAAGCTTGTCTTCTAAGTCTTGTATTTTATCGCTTGCCTCTCCGGCGCTCGCCGCTTTTCCCGCCGGTTTTATGAAGAATAAATAGGCGAGCGCCGAGAGAAGAAGTATTTCGCCGAGGAGCATTGCAGAACTTATTCCTTGGGCGGCCCAGAAGGCAAGCGGCATGCCGAGAATGATGACGGTGATTTTCCAGAGAAAGGGATATCGCCCCGCCCAGGCGAGCGATTTTTCCCCCTGATAGGCAATTCCGACAACCGAGCCTCCCATCAGAAGAAGAATCGGCGCGAGAAACTTGTCGGCGTCGAGGTACCCTGCCAGGATTAAAGCCGTCAAGAGAAGCCAGCTCGCACTCACGCCCGCGCAAATCGGGCAGATTTGGAAGGGCAAAAGCTTGCCGAGCGTCCAGACGGCGGCGGTTATGATAATAAGGAGAAAAAATGCCAGTCCCATAGGCCTAAAGTAAGAATACGATAATTCCCAGCGCGACCATAGCCGCCCCGCCCCAAAGTCGCATGACTTTTCTCTCTTTCTGCTGCCAGGCCTCGACGCGCGCGAGGAGAGTTTCGTCGCTCGCGACGGCGAGGATTATCACGAGCGGCAGAATGAAGATGAGATTATAGAGGACAAGATAACCTGCGCCTTTCAGATAGGTGGCCTGGTCGTGCAGGAGTCCCAGGGCCAGGAGATAGGGTCCGCCGGTGCAGGGAAATTCACAAAGGCCCACGAGGCTGCCCAGCAAAAACGCGGCCGGAAGCGAGGCCTGCTCCATAAGTTCGGCGATTTTGCGGTGCGCCGGCGCGGGAATTTTCAGTTTGACGGGGAAGGCGGGGAAAAATTCGTTGATAATGTTGATGAGACCGAAGAGAACAAGGAACGTGGCGCCGAGCTTGGCCATGAAATGCGGCGTGTTGAACAGATGCAGGGTCTGGAGAATGCCGAGGCCGATTAAGAGATAGACCGCGAAGATGCCGAGAATGTAGAAGCTCCCGATTTTGACGATGCGCGAAGAGACAGCTCCTGCGCTGAAGAGGAAAGCTATGGTCAAAATCAGAATTGAGAAAGCGCAGGGATTGACGCTGTCAAGGAGGGCCGCGACCGAGATGAGAGGAAGAAGAAATGCGCCCCCGCCCGAGACCTCCCACAGAAATTGCTGCCCGGAAGGCAAGGTGCGGAAGAGCGCCGCTCCGGCCACGACGAGCGCGCCCAAGAAGAGAAAGAAAATCAGCTTTTTCGTCATGGCGCTAGGGAATCACCCTCGCTTTTATTCTAAGTTCAAGCATCCGGCCGGATTCGGATGCGTTTTCGAGATAGACGACGCGCTCGATCGGGCCGAGCCCCGCCGGCCCGTGCGCGGCGGGGTCGAAGATTGTCTCAATCTCCGCTTTCTCTCCCGGCGCGATTTTTTGGTTTAGACGCGGAATTGGCCCGTGACCAGGCATTCCGAAAGGCCCCAGTTTTTTTCCTCCCGTTATCAGGTTTGCCGTAGTGCACATGCAGGAAGTATAAATTCTGGCGATGGACGTTTCCTCGGCTGAGTTGTTTTCAATCCGGAAGCGGTGAGCCACCGCTCCTTTTGCCATGGAGACTTCGCCGAAATCGAAAGCAGTTTCCCCGGCCTCCAGGATGCCTCGCGCGCCGGATGCGGGGGCGAGGAGGGTCTTCGGCGCGGCTGAGATTTTTGAGATGGCGATGAGGCCCGCCAAGATGACGACTATGGCCGCGAATCCGATAAGAAGTTCTTTTTGTTGTTTCATGAGTTATTCGCGCTAAATAAAAAACCTCTCACTTGAGAGGGAAGGCGCGCGTCATAAATCCGCTTCGGGCGGGACTTATGCGGCGCTTTGCGGGAAAGACGGGCTGTTTTCGTGTAAGGCGAGCCAGCGAATCAGCCGGTTTTTTGAAGAGCGGATTTTGAAAGCGAAAGAATATTTTTTAGAGCTCGGACTTAAATCGGGAGGGGAGAGCTCAAACCTGCTTATAAAGAGCGCCGCAAGTCCGAAAGAAAGCGTTAGGGCCAGAACAAGGAGGGCCGCTGAAAAATTTTTGTAAGCGGCTATGTGGAAAAAGGCGGCGGCAAAAGCGTTTCCGTTCGGGCAGGCCGCGCTTCCCGGGGCAGCGGCAAGGCAGTTTGCGTGTTTATCTCCGTTTTCCATATCCATCGCCAAAAATCCGAAGACCGCTATGGCCAGGAAACTTACGATAAGCCAGGAAACAAAGATAGACCTCATGATTTAATTGTATTATAATGTCTTCGCATGTCAAACGCTTCTAAAAAAGGAAAAATATTCGTGGCCATGTCGGGAGGGGTGGATTCCAGCGTGGCGGCTTTGCTGCTCACGAAACAGGGTTATGAAGTTGTCGGATGCCATATGCTCTGTTGGGACGGGTGTGACTCGCAAAATGATCGACGCGACGCGACGCGAGTTTCGGCCAAGCTCGGCATTCCTTTTATAACTTTCGATTTCAGAAAAGAATATCGCGAGAAAGTTTTTGAGTACATGGTGCGAGAATACGCCGCAGGACGCACGCCGAACCCCGACGTGACGTGCAATAAAGAGATTAAGTTCGGCATTTTTTTGGAGAGAGCGCTTGAGCTCGGCGCCGATTATGTCGCGACTGGGCATTATGTGCGAAAAATAGGGGACAGGCTTTTTGAAGCCAAAGATAAAAATAAAGACCAAAGCTACTTCCTGTGGGCTCTGACCCGCGAGCAGTTGCAACGTTCTTTGTTCCCAATAGGGGATTATCTGAAAGAAGAGGTGAGGGAGATGGCGCGAAGAGCGGAGCTGGCCACGGCCCATAAAAAAGATTCGCAAGGGCTTTGTTTTGTGGGCAAGGTTGATTTTCAGGATTTCATGCGCAAGCTTTTGCCCAGGCGGGAAGGGCTTGTGAAAAATTCCCAAGGCGAGATTTTGGGAAAACACGATGGAGCTCATTTTTTCACCCCGGGCCAGCGCCACGGCCTGCAACTGGGCGGATTTTCCGCCCCTCTTTACGTGGCCGAGAAAGATGTTTTGACCAATACCCTGGTGGTGGCGGAAGGCCGGGATAACCCGATCTTGTACAAAAAAGAAATAGAGGTCGGGAATTTGAACCTGCTTCGGGAACTTCCGGAAAAGATTGAGGCGAGAATTCGCTATCGCCAGCCGAGGCAAGCAGCTCTCGTTTATAAGCCAGAAGCCGCGAACTATAAACTGATTTTTGATTCGCCCCAGTGGGGCGTGGCTTCGGGCCAATCCGCCGCGTTCTATTTACCCGCCGACTTGTCCGCCAAAGCCTCAGCGGCGGCGGGAGCTTCGGCGAAGGCGGGCGAAGGCGAAGAACTCGTCGGGGGCGGGGTTATCCAATAGCTCTTCAGTCCGCTTTTCGCTATCATTTAATTTAATGCTTTATCAGGGCACTATTTTTCTCCACGGTTTCATGGCGCTTTTGAGCGTCATTATTTCAATTTGGTTGGGGCATTCTTACTTCAAATCCGGCGGGAAAGTTCGCCAGGTCCGCTATCTTTTGTATTTTTACGTTTTTTTCACCCTCTATAATTTAAGTTTGCTTATCCCGCTCTGGTGGGGCCGCGGAGAGTTTTTGGCGCTGGGATATAATTTTTCCATACTTTTCCTGTTCATAGCGGCGGCAAAAGTGGCGCGCGTCCCGATCGAGACTTTTTTTACGGTGGAATGGCAGGAAGAGTGGGGGCGCCGCATCGAACGGATTTTTTTGTTGGTCGGGATTGTCACCGTGGCCATTCAGTTTTTATATCCCTCCCGGCCTCTCGGGGACGCTTCTGGCACCCTGGTCTTTTGGCATCCGGTCTGGGCGGGGGCGGCGCTGACCACCCTAAGCATGCTCGCGGCCGCTTTTATGTTCGGATTTGCCTTCTTTAGGGGAATTTTTCTGACCGCGGACAGAGCTTTGAAAATGAGAAGTCTTTTAATGTCTCTGGGCTCTTTTTTTCTGGGCGCCGCCGCTTTTTATTATTTTCGAGCCGATCAAATCCGGGAAATAATCACGGCTTTTGTTTTCGCGATCGGCGGCCTTTTGCTGCTTGCCATCGGAATTGCCGCCGTGGGATTTGTACGAGTCCCGAATCACGTCCACGACAGAAAGTAATGTTTCGTCCGTCGCGCCCGCGGCGGATCGGGCGGGCTTTCTGCTCCGGAATTTTAATGATAAAATGGCGTTATGTCTTCGCAGGAGTTGCGTAAACGTTTTTTAGGTTTTTTTAAATCCAGGGAGCATGCGATTGTTCCGTCCTCTTCTCTTATTCCCGATGACCCCTCGGTGCTTTTGACCACGGCCGGCATGCAGCAGTTTAAACCCTATTTTTTAGGGAAAGCCGACCCGGTTAAGGATTTGGGCGCAAAGCGCGCCGCGTCCGTTCAAAAATGTTTTAGAACTTCTGATATTGATGGAGTTGGGGATGATTCGCATCTTACTTTTTTTGAGATGCTGGGGCATTTTTCTTTCGGAGATTATTTTAAGAAAGAAACAATCGAATGGACTTATGCCTTGCTGACCGAAGTTTTTAAAATCGCGCCGGAGCGGATTTCCGCCACGGTTTTTGCAGGGGACGAAAAAATTCCTTTTGACGGGGAATCCTATGAAACTTGGTCAAAGTTTTTGCCGCTGGCGCGCATCCGTAAAGGGCCGCGAGCCGACAATGTCTGGGGTCCGGCCGGACCGGAAGGGCCTTGCGGAGCCGCGAACGAAGTATATGTCGATGATTTGGAAGTGGCGACACTCGTTTTTATGGAATACTATTGCGCCAAAGACCAGAGTTTAACGCCGCTTCTGCAGAAAGGGGTTGATGTCGGCTGGGGATTTGAGCGCCTGGCCATGATAGTTCAGAACAAGAAAAATATTTTCGAGATGGATTTGTTATCGTCCTATCTTGAGCTTCTGCCGAAAGAATTACCTGAAAAAACCAAAAGAATTATAGTAGACCATTTGAGAGG
>CAZPXU010000038.1:0-6819 GCA_964590055.1 uncultured Candidatus Saccharibacteria bacterium
AATTGAACCCTCGTATAGCGGTTTTGCAGACCGCCGCGTTAGCCACTTCGCCACCAGGCCATGCCTCGGCAGGCAGGCCGCGTTTTAAACTTACCATTTACTTGGTTTTCTTCAAGAGCGCCTCAATTTCCATCCTCCGTTTTTCGGACTCATCAAGTTTGAACTCCAATTCCGGCGCGAACTTCGTTTTGACTTTATCGGCCAAATGCGCGCGGAGCTCCCTGCTTGCGCCTTGCAATGATTTTAACACGCCGGCGGCTTTTTCGTCCGGCCAGGCGGAAAAATAAATCGTAAGCTCGCGCAAATTGTCGCCCACTTCCACTTTCGTGACACTGAATATTCCTTCCGCTATTTTAACCTTGCGCTCGAGGAAGGAAGAAATGACCTGCTGATACAAGGAAGCCAGCCGCTCCCGGCGTCTGGAAGTCATGCGGAAAACAACTTCTTCTTTTGAAACACCTCCTCGAAAACTTCGAGCGTGTCGCCCGGCGCCACTTCAAACTCCACGTCCACCAAAGCTCCGAATTCATTCCCCGCCGAAACTTCCTTCGTTCTCGTCTTCCCAACCTGAACCTCCAAAATTTTCCCCTCGGCGAGGAAAAAATCCCGGCGGTACAATTTGACTTTCCTGCCCTCAAAAACCCCGCCGTCCGAAACCCGGCCGCCCACGATCTGGCGCGAGCCGTCCTTCTTGAAAATTTTTAAAACCCGCGCGTGCCCGAGCGCTTTTTCCTCTTTTTCCTCCGGGAGCCGCTTCTCAAGTTCCCCTTCCACAAAATCCCCGAGTTCATAGATTATCTCAAAAATCTTTACCGTAAGCCCGAAACGCCCGGCCAGCTCCTGGGCGGAGCGCTCTATTTTCACTTTAAACCCCAAAACCAGAGTTTCGGGGGAGGAAGAGGCAAGCTTGAGATCATCCTCCGAGATGGAGCCGAGCCCGGAGCGCAAAATATTAAGCCCCAAGAGCCCTTTTTCAAATTTCTTAAGCTCAAATTCGAGGGCTTCAAGCGAGCCAACCGTATCCGCCTTAAGAATAACGGGAACAAGCACTTTCCCCTCCGGGCTCGCTACCTTCGTTGCTCCGCTCTCTTTCACCGCCTTGGAAAGAGATTCATCCAACTCTTCGCGGGACCCGAAAGCCTGAAAAATGCTCCCGACCGGGGGGATTTTATCAAACCCCACCACCAAAACCGGACTGGAGGCGCGGGCTTTGGTAATGGTTTTGCCGGTAAAGTCTTCCAAAATTCGCACTTTCACCGAGGCGGCCCCGGCCGAAACAAAATCTCCCGTTGTCAAGCTCCCCGCCCGCAACAATAAAGTCGCCCCATTGCCGCGCTTGGGATCAAGGCGCGATTCCACCACCACGCCGGAGGCCGGGAGAGAAAAATCGCATTCCAAATTTTCAAGCTCCGAGACAAGCAAAATCATCTCCAAAAGGTCTTCGATGCCCTCCCCGCTCTTGGCCGAGATTTTGACCAAGGGGACTTTGCCGCCCCATTCTTCCAAATACACTTCCTTATCGCCCAATTCTTTTTTCACGCGATCCGGATCGGCCGCGTCTTTGTCGATTTTATTCAAGACCACGATAAAAGGAATCTTGGCCTCGCGGATGGCTCGAAGCGCTTCCTCGGTCTGGGGCTTTACCCCGTCATCGGCCGCCACCACCAAAAGCGCCACGTCCGCCACCCCCGCCCCGCGCGAGCGCATTTTGGAGAAGGCCTCGTGCCCTGGCGTATCTATGAAAGTTATTTTCCCCGTCGTTCCTTTCTTGGTCGTAAGCTCGATCTCATAAGCGCCGACGTGCTGGGTAATTCCTCCGGATTCCTTTGCCGCCACGCTGGTCTTTCGGACCTTATCCAAAAGCGTGGTTTTGCCGTGGTCAATATGGCCCAAAACCACCACAATAGGCGGCCGGCGAGATTTTGATTGTCCCGAAGTTGGGGTCATAAATACGGGTGTTATTTTGCGAGCGCTTTTCCAATCGCTTTTTGTTCCTCCTCGGAAAGCTGGTAGCGCGAGGAGCCGTTTTCCAGGGGCTTGGCATAGAGTCTGGAAACCTCGCGGCCGTAGAGGGAAGATACGACAACGCCGTTTTTCCTTTCATCCATAACCGCAATCGCGAAAGACTGGTCGGAGCCGGAATCGGCAAAGGGGTTGAAACGGACTATCCCGACATATTGCACGGCGCGTTTTAATCTTTGCTCCGCCGTCTCCAGGTAGCGTTCGATGTCCTCGCGGGACTTGTGAAGTTCCTGGAGCTCTTTCGTGGTCTCTCGCAAAACTTCCTCCAGGTCGCCGGCCCTTTTACCGCCGAAAAGTTTTTTAAGACGGACCTCCAAATAAACAAGCCAAGCAAGTGCCACGACCGCGAGGAGGCCTGCAATATAAATTAAAGTTTGAGGATTCATAACCAAAATTTTAAATGCGGAGGCGGGAGGATTCGAACCTCCGATACCCTTTCGAGTATACCGCTTTTCGAGAGCGGCGCTTTCAACCACTCAGCCACGCCTCCCTCATCCGCAAAAAGTATCTCTAATCTAGCAGAATTTTCCCTCTCCATCAAGCAAATAAAAAAGGCGTCGGGCCCGGAGCCTTATCCTTTTTTATTTAAAAAGCGGGGAGGCGTTTAGCGCGCGCTCGCCCTCCTATAAGAGCCCCGCCTCACTCGTGGAAAACTGAACCCAAAGACCCACAAGAGAAACGACGCGTATCCCGCAAAAATTACTAGAACCACAACGGGAAACACGGGTTCCGGCAGGAAAAGCCTGAAAAGGGCGACGACCGCTCCGGTAGCTATCCAGAAGACAAGGCAACCGAAGCCGCTGAAACATATTTCGCTCGGCCCGGAATCGGGAAACCAGACCCTTCTTTTCTCATCGTCCATGGCCAGGATCGCCGTCACAAACATTCCGATCGGAATGGCCGCGATCCATAAAACCCACCAGTACTGGAAAAGTTCCATAAACCCTGCCTCCTTTCAGCGCGGAAATTTATGTTTCAAACCACGCCAGACAATCCATAAGACAATCACTCCCACGATGAGCAAGGCTAACGCATTTTCTGCAGCTACCATGCTCCGAATCGCTTCCGATTGCGCTTCCGACATATCCCGTCCTCCTTCCGTTGTTAGGCCTCATGCCAAAGAGCTGATTTTTACTATACCTCAAAAATCAAATTTTGCAACCGGACGGGCAATGCGGGAAAGGAGCAAGCCTTTCGCCTGCAAGGCGGGCTTCGGATGCCAAAAGCGCAAAAACATTTACTAAAAGCAGCCAAAACAAAAGAAAGAAAACGGTTTTTTTCACAAGTGGACCTAGGGGTAATCGAAACCCCGCCTCATCCATGCCATGGATGCGTTCTGCCACTGAACTATAGGCCCGTCATATTTTATCAACCGGCCCGGCCTTTTGGCTGAAAACAAAGATGTAAAGAATTTCAAGAATACCGAGAGTGTTAACCAAGAGCAAGACCACGAACCAAACCCACTCGCCGCGGCGCGCCGCTTTCCAGAGCGCAAGCCCTTTCCAAATCAAGCTCCAAATGAGAAGCGCCGCGAAAGCCCCGAGCACCAATTTAAACGGCGCGCCCCCGATAACCGGCCTCACCCAATGGTCATAGTTCGCGACAAGCCAATCCCGGTACATGACGGCATTATAACTTTTTAACTCCGGCTTTTCCAGCGCTAGCGCCCCCGGACCGAATCGAACGGTCATCTACTCCTTAGGACGGAGCTGTTCTGTCCGTTGAACTACGGGGGCGACTTCCATATTTATAGCATATTGGTTTATAATTATTAAGGTAATCCCGCCGTTGGCGGGATGCTCAAATTTATTATTCACTAACGCTCATATAAATTTGGCATATGACCGAACACGAACGCAAAATCACCGAGGCCGTCGGGAAAGTGCTCTCGGCGGTGGTTTCCATAACCATAACCAAGGACGTTCAGGACATAACCAAGGATCTGCCGCTCGAATTTTTTCGACTTCCCCACTATCAGGAATTTCTGGAGCACGAAATTGAACACGCTCCCAAAGACGAGAAGGGGCGAATAAAAGTCGGCGGCGGTTCCGTTTTTTTTGTTTCCGAAGACGGCCTGATTCTGACCAACCGCCACGTCGTAATGGACGCCCACGCCAAATACGGCGTCATGTCCGACGGCGATAAAAAATATGAAGCCGCGGTCCTGGCGCGCGATCCCATCAACGACGTCGCGATTTTGAAAATAAGCGGCGCGAAAGAAAAAATGCCGTTCATAAAACTGGGGGCGGCCGAAAATCTGCGCCTGGGGCAGAGCGTAATCGCGGTGGGAAATGCCCTGGGCGAGTTTCAGAACACGGTCTCCACCGGCGTCGTCTCCGGACTTTCGCGTTTCATCGCAGCTTCCTCTGAAATGATGGGGCCGCAGGAGCGACTTCGCGGACTCATCCAGACCGATGCCGCGATCAACCCCGGAAACTCCGGCGGCCCTTTGGTAAGTCTGGAGGGCGAGGCCATAGGGATTAACGTCGCCGTGGTTTTCGGCGCGCAGAACATCGGTTTTGCGATCCCCATCGAGCGCGCCAAAAAAGATTTGGAGGAGATAAAAAAATTCGGACGCATCCGCCGGCCCTTCCTGGGCGTACGCTACATGCTTTTGAACAAATTTTTAAAAGAGCGCTTTTCTCTCCCGATCGACCACGGGGCTTTGGTCGTAAACGAGGGAGTGCCGGGTGACTTCGCGGTGGTTCCCAAATCTCCCGCCGAACGCGCGGGATTAAAAGAATTCGATGTCATTACCCACTCGGGCGGC
Organism: uncultured Candidatus Saccharibacteria bacterium; assembly: GCA_964590055.1. Classification (GTDB taxonomy): domain Bacteria; phylum Patescibacteriota; class Minisyncoccia; order JACPKW01; family UBA11713; genus CAZPXU01. The sequence continues at coordinate 4,793 of CAZPXU010000038.1, forward strand.
AAAGAAATTTCGGACAAAGAAACCCTGGAGGATTTGCTCGCCGGACATGAGATCGGCGATGAAATAGAGCTGAAGGTTTTCCGAAAAGGAGAAAACTTCGCGGTCAAAATACGCCTCGAAGAATTTCTCCAGACCTAAACAATTCCCCTAATAAAAAACCCTACGCCGTAGGAAATACCGGCGGCTAGCCCTCCCAAAATCAAGGCCTCCAAACCGGAGAGAAGCCAATTTCTCCTCGTAAAAAAACTGCGCAAGGAGCCTATCAAAAAAAGAGTGGCGAAAGCCAAGGTCAGGGCATAAGAAAAACTTTTCTCGGAATAAAAAACGGGCAGAAACGGCAAAATCGGCAGCGCGCCCGCGAGTACAAAGGAGAAAAAGGTGGCAATGGAATTTCGAAGCGGCCGCTCGGCTTCGCTGGCGTCTTCCCTCTCCGCCTCCAGAAACTCTTTTTCCGACTCCGTGCCCAAATAATTGGAAACTGCCATGGAAAAACCGTCCGCGAAAAGATTTGCAAAGCCCAGAATCAAAACCGTAAGCGCGGAAAGGCCTCCGCCCCAAACTCCGGCTGCCACCGCGAAAGTGGTAATGACCCCGTCATTCGCGGCATAAACAACGTCTTTCAAAAGCTCAGCTGCTTGGTGCGCTCTCTCGCCCAAAACGGCCATTTTATTTGATTTCCAAAAGATAGGAAAGTTTCTCCTGATCAAAGCCGATCACGATTTCGCCGTCCACCAGGGTTACCGGAACGCCGAGCTGTCCGGATTTGGCAATCATCTCCTCCCGCGCCTTGATGTCCGAGGCCACGTTGAACTCTTTGTACTGAACGCTATTTTTCTCAAAAAAAGCCTTCGTCATCTTGCAATACACGCAGGAAGGGGTGGTAAAAATTTTAACCTCTTTTGCCATATAGTTTTATTATAGCAGACGCGTCAAATCAGTAACCGGTAAACTCTTCAAAGCGCATCTCGTCGCGGGAAACTTTCAGCTCTTCCAGAATTTTGGTCATGGCTTTGACCAGGCCGGGAGGCCCCACTACGTAAAAAATCGAATCGGCAAGTTCTCCCGCGCTTGATTTTACGTAAGCCGCGTCCACGCGGCCGGTTTCGTCCGTCATTTTGGGAAAAAGCCTGAAATTGGGATTTTCCCCCTCCCATTTTTGTAAATCTTGCAGAAACGCGGCGGCTTGCGGGTTGCGGTTGGAATAAATCAAGACCATTTTATGCGGGAGTTTCCGTTCCCCGGCGTCTTTGATAATGCTTCTGACGGGGGTGATACCGATGCCGCCCGCGATGAAAACCGCCTTTTTGGCCGGATTTTCATGGAGCGTGAAATTGCCGTAAGGCCCCTCCACTTTAGCCAAGGTGCCGAGCGGAATTTCGAGCAAACTTTTTTTGAAAGCCGAGATTGGGCGCGAGGGGGAGCCGAGGCGAGTGGCCACCATCAAAATTCCTTTGTCATTCGGGCTGGAAGCTATGGAAAATTCGCGGTGATTTTTCTTCTCGTCGGTATAAGGCGGTTTATCCAAGCCGACCTCCACGTATTGCCCCGCGCGAAAAGCAAAGTCAGGCGCGCTGGAAGTATCAAAAACAAACGCCATCGTTCCCTCGGCGACCTCAAAGCGCTCTTTCAATGGAAAATAATTTTCGTCTTCGACCACAGTGTCTAAATATTATACAAAAACACCTGCAAACTGAAAAGCGGCCCCTCGATTTGAATATTCAAAGTTGTTGAGCCGCTTATCTTGCACCGTGGACCAGTTTGTAATACCACGGCCTGTGGTTAGTTCCACTGGGCGATACGGGATAAAGGCCGTTCCTGGACGGTGACGGTTTTTTTAGCAACTTGGTCGTCCCCAGATATTCACAACGCAACCGATAATCTCCATTTACTTCCTGGAAGGTCTCCCAGCATCGGCAAACTCCGTCGCAAGGAGGCACCCTTTTTGCCACTTTCTGTCTTCTCTCCTCTTCCGATTCGGTTTCCAATGTAACCACCTCCTTTCATAAGTGCTCTCAACTCCATTCTAG
>CAZPXU010000039.1:0-6781 GCA_964590055.1 uncultured Candidatus Saccharibacteria bacterium
CGATGATCTTGGGCACCAGTTTCTCGTATTCCTCCTTGGTGTATTGCTTGTTGAGGATGCAGTAGGATTTATTGCGAAGGCCCACGCAGGCGAAGAGGGATTGGGAATAATGACAGCTTTCTGATAACGATACATCGTTCGAATAATAAATAGCATAACTAAACGAAACCCGCTGGCCAGCTACAGCTTGAATATCATAAAGCAACTCTGTCCCGCTGAATGCGGCAAAGACCACGTCAACGCTATCTTTTACTGGATCAGAAAGAAATGCCGAATATCGGCAATCTTCAGCACCGTTTGTTATATAGAAACACCTATAACAATTTTTTGCATAACGAATATCATCGCCTATAGTATTTACGGAATTGCGAATCATCGCCGAGCGGCGAGGATATTTGAGAGCAAAACTTTTAAACTTGTTTTTGAGGCCCTCAAAATTTTTAAAACTCCCCAAATCGAGGTCTCGAATTTTGTTCTGATACTCCTCTTTAGAAAATTGCTCGTTAAAAATACAATAAGATTTGTTGCGGAGATTTACGCAGGCCATGCTCTCGCTACAATTTCTACAATTGTACAATAATCCCGAGCTTCGGCATTCCTCCGCATAAATACTGGTAAAAACTCTAAAACATTTTGCAGAATTTATGGTTTCGTAACAAAATTCGCTCCGATCGGTGGTTAGAATATCCAGCGAATCTTTAACATAAGTTGCAACATTGGCATAGCTGACGTTCTCTAAATTGTGAGAGATAAAAACGAGATAGCCATTTTTAATGTCAATGGCAAAATTCAAGTACTTACTATCTATAGTATTAGTGTAAGTCAAGGCGGAACGCGGCACTTTCTGAAATAGGGAAAGAAACTGTTCAAAAAACGGCCTGGAAAAATCGTAATCCCGGCCGTAATCTAATGGTTCCCAGTTATCAGACCACCAGCAGTCCCGGCAGTAAACCATAAATTTGGTCCCTGTGGGGTAAATCGAAAGGGTGTCTCTACCGCAAAGAGCGCACTTATGTTGATATAAACTCCGCGCATTTCGCCAAATCATTTTTCGCATCATCCGGCATTCCGGGCAAAAAGTGGGCGGGGGGACTTGGATTTTATCATAAAACTTAAAATCCTCGGGTTCGATGACGAACGAGGTTCCGCAATTCTGGCAAATTCGTGACTCTTGATTCATTTATTATACAAGCTCATCGCTTTTTCGTGGCCCTCGGCGACAATCATTTCCAGCGCGTCCAGAACTTTCTTAGAAATTGTTTTCAAAATTTTAAGTTCCGACGGCTTGAATTTAGAGGTCAGAAATTTCAGAAGCTCTCGGTGGTTTGGTTTCTTTTTCGGCGAAATCCCGACGCGCACGCGCACAAACGCTTCGGTTTTAAGAGCGCGAATGACGGACTCGACCCCTTTATGCCCGCCCGAGCCGCGGTTGAAAACTATTTTGAATTTTCCGAGCGGCAAGTCGACGTCGTCGTGGAGCACAATGACGTTCGGCAGACTTTTTTTGGGTTTTACGAAACCGGCAACCGCTTTCCCGGAATTATTCATGTAAAGCTCCGGCAGAATCGAAATCACGAAATTCTTCCGGAGTTTCCCCGTCGAAACCAGCGCAATCTTTTTCTCCGGCTTGAATTCTCCAAACCCGGATTTTTCTGCGAAGTTTTGCGCCGTCATGCGCCCGGCGTTGTGACGCGTTCCGGCGTATTCCGGCCCGGGATTTCCCAGCCCTATTACATAGGTAGTCATGTAGTCTAAAATATCAAATTCTTGATTTTTTAAGAAGTCTTCTGTAACCTTGGTATATGTCCGAACGGCAAGCAGGCTCTTTTTGGCCGGATTTCATACGCTTTATAATAATTTCCGTTCTAATCGTCGTCCCGGTGCGCGCCTGGGTGGCTCAACCCTTCATCGTGCGCGGAGCTTCGATGGAGCCGACTTTCCGCGACGGCGAGTACCTTATTATAGACGAGCTCTCCTTTCAATTCCGCAGGCCGGAACGGGGCGAAGTGGTCGTCTTCCGCTTCCCGGGCGACACATCCAAGTTTTTCATCAAGCGCATAATCGGCCTCCCCGGCGAGACGATTGAGATAAAAAACAACAAAGTTTTTCTTGCCTCCGACTCGGGGGCAAAGGAGTTGAAAGAACCCTATCTCTTTGAAGCGCTTACAACCCCGGACGAGCGGATAGAGCTCGCCGAGAACGAATATTTGGTTCTGGGCGACAATCGTCTTTTTTCCTCCGATTCCAGGCGCTGGGGCGCGGTGAAAAAAGAGCTCGTGGTCGGGCGGGCGTGGCTCCGTCTCTGGCCCCTGAACACCATAAAACTTCTGCCGGGATTTTATAAAATTGAACTGAAACATGGCGCGACAAGTTAAAAAAGATCTGCTGAAAACTCCCCGCGGCACCCGGGACTTATGGGGGGAGGAAATTTTGCTCTTCGAGAAAATCGAACGGGCGGCGGAAAACCTCGCGCGGTTTTACGGTTTCAAGAAAATCAAAACCCCCCATTTCGAGCACGCCGAACTTTTTGAGGCGTCCTTGGGAGAAGCGTCGGACATCGTGGAAAAACAAATGTACACCTTCCGGACGCGCGGGGGCGATCGCCTGACGCTGCGCCCCGAGGGAACCGTCCCTTTGGTGCGCGCCTATTTCGAACACGGGATGCAAGCCCTGCCGCAACCCCTCATGTTTTACTACTCCGGATCTTTTTTCCGGCATGAATCGCCGCAAAAAGGGCGCTTTCGCGAATTCGGTCAATTCGGGCTTGAAATTCTCGGAGAAGAAGGCGCCGTGGCCGATGCCACGATTATCCGGGTCTCGCAATTGATTCTCCAAGAATTGAAACTTGCTCCGGTTCTGGAGTTAAACACCATCGGGGACAAGGAGTGCCGCCCGGCTTACAGAAAAGAGCTCGTTACCTATTACAGAAAGCACATAAACTATCTCTGTAAAGACTGCAAGCGCAGACTTAAAGACAATCCCCTGCGGATTCTCGACTGCAAAGAGCCGGCCTGCCGCGAACTTCGGGAAAAAGCTCCCCAGATGATTGAGTACGTCTGCGAGGAATGTAAAAATCACTTCAAGGCCGTACTCGATTTCATGGACGCCCTGGAACTTCCCTACCGCTTGAACCCCTATCTGGTGCGGGGTTTGGATTATTACACCCGCACGGTTTTTGAATTCACGGTGGAAACAAACGCGGAAGGGATTTCCCGGCGCCTGGAGATCGGGGGCGGCGGCCGTTACGATCACCTGGCGCCGGTACTTGCCTCCAAAGAACTCGCGGCCTCCGGCGTGGCCTTGGGCCTCGACAGAATAGCGGAGCTTTTGCGAGAAGGAGGCGAGGGGGCGGACGGAACGGAACGGGCGAAAGTTTTTTTAATTCAGCTGGGCGAAGCAGCCAAGCGCAAAAGCCTGTCCTTGATGGAAGATTTCAGAAAAGCAAAAATTCCGCTGGCTCAGTCTTTGTCCAAAGATTCCTTGAGGGGCCAGCTTAAAATCGCGGCCAAGGTGGGAGCGGATTTCAGCTTGATTATGGGCCAGAAGGAGGCCATGGACGGGACAATCATTATCCGGGAAATGGATTCGGGAGCCCAGGAAGCGCTGCCGTTCTCCAAAGTCATCGAGCGGCTTCGCTTGAAAATCAAAAGTCTATGAGCCCCGTTAATTGCATTTTCTGTAGTATAATCAAAAAGGAAATTCCATCGAGCCTGGTCTTTGAAGACTCGGAGTTCGTAGCGTTTAACGACATTCACCCGAAAGCCCCGGTTCACGTTCTTATCGTCTCTAAAACCCACATTGCCTCGGTGAAGGATTTAAAAGCGGGGGAAGAAGCATTAACCGGACGGATGATCGGGCTTGCCAAAAACATAGCCAGAGAGCAAAAATTAGATGGGTACAAGCTTATTTTTAACGTAGGCCCCAAAGGCGGGCAGTTGATAGATCATCTCCATCTGCACCTGCTGGGCGGGTGGGGAGAAGCTCCCAAAAAAGTTGAAGTTTAAAGTCTAAAAATCAAAAATTAAAACATGTCATCGGTAGAAGTAAAAAGACGGGACAACGAATCGGTGGGAAGCTTATTGCGGCGTTTTACCCGCAAAATTCAGCGTTCCAAGATTCTGATCGGCATCCGTTCGAAACAATACCGCTCGCGTCCCAAATCGGACTACAAAAAGCGCCGCGAGGCCCTGCGGAGAATCCAGTGGCAGAAAGAAATGGAGCGCTTGCGAAAATTAGGAAAGATAGAATAAATCGTGGGCGGCGGCTTGAAGCAAAAAATAGAAGACGATGCGAAGTCTTCGCTCAAGGCCGGGGAAGCCTTAAAGACTTCTGTTTTGCGTCTCGCCCTTACCGCAATCCATAATCGGGAAATCCAGCTTTTAAAAAAAGACAGGGGGCTTTCCGACGAGGAAGTTTTGGAAGTCATCCGGAGCGAGGCCAAAAAGCGAAAAGACGCGGCGGAAGAATTCAAAAAAGGGGGGCGCGAAGATTTGGTCAAAAAAGAGCTCGAGGAAGCGGAGATCCTCGCGGGCTACCTCCCGCCGGAAATTTCGGAGGAGGAACTCATCCGCATCTTGAAAGACGGCGTGAGGGAAGCTGGGGCGGTCCGGGCGGAGGATTTCGGCAAAGTGATGAAAGTCGTGATGCCGGTTTTAAAAGGCAAAGCCTCGGGCGACCGGATTTCTTCCAATCTGAAACGGCTTTTGGAAGAGAGCGGCAAGAAACTTTGACCCTGACGGTTGTAAAATTCAAGAAATTCCAACCGCCCCGCCTGCCCTACCGCCGCGCCGCCCGGGACGTGTTGGGGAAATTGTATGAACTTGATTTAATTTTCGTGACGAGCGCCGCAATGAAAAATTTAAATAAGATTTACCGCCAACGGAATAAGTCTTCCAATGTGCTCTCCTTCGCGCTCTCGCCGGCTTCCGGACAGCTGGTTTTGGACCCCAGCCTGATAAAAAAAGAGTCGCGGATTTTCGGAGAAACTTTTAGAAAATATCTTTGGCGGCTTTTTGTGCACGGGATTTTGCATCTGAAGGGTTACGACCACGAGCGGGGCGGGCGCGAGGGGGATAAAATGTCCCGGGCCGAAGAGCGGCTTTTAAAAATTTATAAAGTGAAATAGCGTGGCGAGAAACATCGTCAAAGCTCTGGATATCGGAACTCAGAACATCAAGGCGGTGACGGCTGAAATCCAGCCGGCGGGGGAAACCCTGCGGATCTTGGGGGCGGCGATGGTACCGACGGAAGGAGTAAGGCGCGGCGCGGTGCTTCATCCGGAAAGTCTGGTGCCGAAAGTAAAAGAGGCCGTGCGCGAGGTGGAACGCTCCTCCGGCATTCCCTTCAAAAATCCTTATTTGTCTTTCGGTTCCTGGGCGCTCGGCTTTCAAAGATCGCGTTCCCGCGTCTCGGTCTCGACCGGCTCGGGCGAGATCACATCCTACGACGTGGACCGGGCGTTAAAGCAGGCCCGCCCCCAGCGCCATGCGATGCTGAATAAAGAAATCCTCGAAAGCTACCCGTTGAACTTTACGATCGATTCCGAACTAAATCTCAAAGACCCCGTCGGAGCCAAGGGCGAGAACCTGGAAGCCGAAGTTTTGTTCGTAACCGCGCTTGAAAAACCATTGGCCGCGCTCCTGGGCGCGGCGGAGGAAGCGGGACTCGCGATTGAAGACGTCAGGCCGGCTCCGCTCGCGGCGGCGCGCTCGCTTTTGCCTGCAAAGCTCGCCGAGGTGGGCGCCGTTGCGGTGGACATCGGAGCCGAGACCATGAGCTTGGCGGTTTTTGAAGAAAATCTTCCTTATTCCCTCGCGGTTTTCCCGCTCGGGTCCGCGCACATCACGAACGATCTCGCCTTGGGATTCCAGATCTCCATCGCCGAGGCGGAGCGCCTGAAGCTCTCCGGCGTTCTGCCGGACGATTCCGCCGCCGCCCGCAGAAAATTTCAAAATGTCGTGGAGGCGCGGCTGGAAGACATGTTCGAACTCGTCGAGGGGCATCTGAAAAAAGCGGGCCGGGCGGGGCTTTTGCCGGGCGGGGCGATTTTGGGAGGAGGCGGAGCGCGGATTGCCGGAATCGTGGAGCACGCCAAGAATAATCTGAAACTTCCGGCCGATCTGGGAAAATGTCAGGGGCTTGAGGCCAGCCACAAACTTCGCGACCCCGTTTGGGCGGTCGCGGTGGGGTTGTGCCTGCTTGTCGCTGACGAAGAAAAAACGCCAGCCTCTCCCTTCAAAAAACCGTCCGTGCTTCGGCAAAAAATTTCTTCCTGGTTTAAATCGCTCATCCCCTAGCGGCGTGAACGCGGAATCAAAAACCTGCCAAAACTGCGCGCAAAACTTCGTAATAGAACCCGAAGATTTTAAGTTCTACGAAAAGATAAAAGTCCCGCCGCCGACCTTCTGCCCAAGATGCCGTCTCCAAAGACGCTTAGGGTTTTTTAATGTTTTCAATTTATATCAGCGCACATGTGATCTGTGCAAAAAAGATATGATCTCTATTTTTCCGAAGGATACTCCGTATACTGTGTACTGCACAAAATGCTCGTGGTCTGATAATTGGAGCCCCCTGGACTACGGACGCGAATACGATTTCTCGCGCCCATTCTTTGAGCAGTTCAATGAACTATGGCACGAAACGCCGGTGCTCGGTCTTTCCATTGATATCCCAACTTACAAAGCCGCTCCCTGGAACAGCCACGCCGGCAACCTAAAAAATTGTTATCTTCTATTCCACGCCGGGTATAGTGAAAATTCCGCTCATGGATTTTATGTTGACC
>CAZPXU010000040.1:0-4592 GCA_964590055.1 uncultured Candidatus Saccharibacteria bacterium
CAAAATAAAACTTCGCATCCCTATTTTCACACCGATGCCTGCCAGGCCGCCGGATATCTGGACTTGAACGTCAATAACTTGGGCGCGGATTTGATGAGCGTTAATGCTTCCAAAATCTACGGGCCGAAAGGCGTCGGGTTTTTGTATAAAAGAGGCGGAGTGAAAATCAAGCCGCAGATTTTGGGCGGAGGGCAGGAAGGGCGGATACGTTCGGGAACGGAAGCGATTCCTTTGATTGTGGGGATGGCCAGGGCTTTTGAAATCGCACAGGAGGAAAGGGACGTTGAGACCAGGCGCCTCGCCCCGCTTCGCGATTACTTTATCTCGGAGATTTTAAAAAGAATTCCCAAAGTGGTTTTAAACGGGCATCCGACAAGTCGTCTTCCCAACAACATAAACGTTTCCATTCTGGACATAGAAGGCGAAGCCCTGATTTTGTATCTGGACGCCGAGGGGATTTCCATTTCCACCGGTTCGGCCTGCACTTCGGAGTCCTTGGATCCTTCGCACGTGATTCTGGCCCTTGGCAAACCGTATGAATTCGCGCACTCTTCAATGAGATTCACTTTGGGACGGGGCACCGCCAAAGAAGATTTGGATTACGTTTTGGAAAAATTGCCGAAAGTCGTCCGGTGGCTCCGCGTGGTTTCTCCCCTGAATCTTGACCCGAAAGCGGTTTCCATCTCGCAGCTCGAGGCCTGCGCAGGAGAAAATTTAAAGGGCAAAGCGAAAAGCAAAAGTTATAAGTGATGTGGCCGACAAAAAAACAAAACAAGACATAGACGTCATCAATCAATATACTGGGGAGAAATGGTATTACACTGACATCGTGAAGGACCATTTTTTCAAGCCGAGAAATTTGCTTTGGGAACGGCCGAAGGATGAGAATGAGTATGACGCGCACGGCATGGTGGGCTCGCCCGCCTGCGGGGACATGATGGAGATGTGGATGAAGATTGATAAAGAGGGCGAGCGCGTGAAAGAATTGAAATGGAAAACCTTCGGATGCGCTTCGGCGATTGCCGCAACGAGCATGTTCTCCGTGATGCTGACCGAAAATGGCGGGCTCGCGCTTGATGCAGCTTTGAAAGTAAAGCCGCAGGACGTGATGAAAAGACTCGGCGGGCTTCCGAACCGGAAGATTCACTGCTCGGTTTTGGCGGACAAGGCCTTCGGCAAAACCGCGAACGATTACTTTCGAAAAACCGGACAAAATCATAGAATAGTGATAGAGGGCGCGCGGGTGGTTGATTCGCGCCTGAACGTTACGGACAAGGACATCGAAGAGGCGGTATTGGAAGGGGCAAGAACGCTCGAAGACGTTCAGAAGAAATTAAAAGTGGGCGTGGGCGCCTCGGAGGAAGTGAAAACGGACGTGGAATCCTTGATTAGGTTTTATTCGGAGAAATATTATGGCTGAGACGCCTAAAATCGCAAAAATAGTGATTGACCGGGATTTATGCATCGGAGCGGCATCCTGCGTGGCGATTGCGCCCGGGGTTTTCGCGCTTGACGATGAAAACAAAGCCTATGTGGTCAGTCCCGAAGGTGCGGACAATGAAACAATTTTGCTCGCGGCCCAGTCCTGCCCCACCAGGGCGATAATTTTATTGGATAAAGACGGAAATCAAATATGGCCAGAGAAATAAAACCGCTTGGTTATAAGGAACTCGACGGGCTTTCGGAAAAGCAGTTGAAAGAACACCATGACGTGCTTTATGCCGGATATGTCAAAAAAATCGGCGAAATCGAGGAGAAGCTGAAAAGCGTTGACCTTTCCGCCGCGAACGCGACCTATTCCGACCTCAGGGAGCTTAAAATGGAGGAAACCTTCGCTCTGAACGGCGTGAAACTCCACGAGGGCTATTTTGACAACATGGTTTCCGGAGGGAACAAGCCTTCGGGGAAAATTTTGGAGATGCTCGGGCGCGACTTCGGCTCTTACGAAAGTTGGGAGAAAGAATTCAAGGCCCTGGGACTTTCGGCCAGGGGCTGGGTGGTTCTGGGCTATGATCTGGAAGAAAAAAAGCTCAAAAACGTTCTTTGCGATTCGCACAATCAAGGCGGAGTCTGGAACATGCTTTCACTTTTGATTATGGATGTTTACGAGCACGCTTACTTCATTGACTACGCCACCGGACGCAAGGCGTATCTTGAAGCTTTTTTCAAAAACATAAACTGGCAATTCGTGGATCGGAGGATTTCGGAGTATAGTCTCTTTTTTCTCAAAAAATGAGTGTTGAGACCAGAATTAAAACCATTTTGGAGAAGGAAATTAAGCCCATGCTCGCTTTGCATCTGGGCTCTCTGGATTTCGTTGATTTCAAAAAAGGCGTGGTTTCAGTGCGCCTTCAGGGAACCTGCCGGGGATGCCCCTTGTCGGAACTGACGCTTAAAGCCGGCATCGAGGAGCTTTTGAAGTCGAAAGTCAAGGAGATTAGGGGCGTTCGCGCGGTGGAGTGATGTTCCGGGCTTTAACTTGGGTTCTTTTCGCAGCGGTTTTGATCGCGGTTTTTTTTGTTGCGGATTTTGTCCAAAATTTTGGAGCTCAAAGGGAGAGCACAATTTTAAATCAGGCGCCGTCCGTTGATAATTTGACGCTTCCGGACGTTGAAGTTCCTAAGCCCGGGGACGGCGGGACGGCGGCGGGAGAAACCGAAAAGGAAAAGGCAGCCCGCCAGGCGCAGGAGGCCGAAGCGCTCGCAAAACTTCTCGAGGGCGTCGCGAAACTTCGGGAGTCCCTGGCAGCCCTGCCGCAGCCGAAAACCCCGTCTCCGGGGCCCGCGCGGATAAAAAGCGAGGAACTGTATAACAAAGCCCTGAAGGCGCTTGTGAACGTTTTCTGCGACGATGCGAAAAAAGGCGTTTATATTTTGGGCTCGGGCGCCGTTATCCATCCCGCGGGCTACGTGCTGACCAACGCCCATATCGCCCAAAGTTTTTTAGACGAAGGGACGGATTGCGTCCTGCGCCGGGGTTCTCCCGCCGAACCCTGGGCCAAAGCCGAGATTTTCTACCTTCCGGACCAGTCGCAAAAAATTGGTTCCAGCACGATCCCCATGAACGACATCGCAATTTTGAAAATAACGGGTCCGGTCGGCGCCGACAAGTTTTCCGGTCAGTTCGACTATTTCACTTTTGATCGGGCCTATCAGGTCCGGGAGGGAGAGGTTTTGTATTCCCTGGGGTTCCCCACGGAATTTTTGGGCGCCCAGATTATTTTGAGAAATACCACGATTCTTTTTTCCTTGGGTACGGTGGAGGATCTGGTGACGCTGGATGATGACCGCGGCGACGCCGAGGGGGCCTATTTGAAAGGCGAAATTTCGGCCCAGCACGGCCCCTCTGGCGGGATTTTTTTGGATTACGAGCGTGGCGGCGTGGCGGGGCTTTTCGTGGGAATCACGGAGGGCAAAACCACGGCGGAGCGCAAGCAGTTCATATTCTTATCGTCCTACGTTGACGACATCGTTAAGCGCGACAAAGGGGTTTCACTGCTTGAATTTTTAGGCGCGCCTCCTTAAAATGGGAGGATAAATGGATAATTTAACCAAGACCCAGCTTGTACTTTTGGTGCTTTTGGTAAGCTTTGTGACCTCGCTCGTAACCGGCATTGTTTCGGTTTCTTTGGTTTCGCAAAATCCGCCCGCCCTGACGCAGACGATTCAGAGAGTGATTGAGCGCTCGGTGGGCGGCCAGGACCAGGCGGCCCCCAATCCGCCGGCCAGCGAGGAGGAACTCGTGGTGCGGTTGGTTAAAAACGCGACGCCGGCCGTGGTGAGCGTCATCGCCACGAAAGACATTCCCGTGGTGGAACAGTATTTCATAAATCCTTTCGAGGGCGACGAATTTTTCAGGCAATTTATGCCGCCCGATTTTTTAATTCCGCAGTTCAGGCAAAAAGGCACGGAAAAACGGCAAATCTCCGCCGGCACCGGTTTTTTCCTGACCTCTGACGGGATGTTGGCGACAAACCGCCATGTGGTGGAGGACAGGGAAGCCGAGTATTCGATTATCATGAATGACGGTCGGAAACTTCCGGCAAAAGTTTTGGCGCGCGATCCCGTGCAGGATATCGCGATTCTCCGAGCGGAAGGAAATAATTTTGCATTCGTTCCCCTCGGCAATTCCGACAATCTTCAAGTGGGGCAAACCGTGGTCGCCATCGGAAACGCTTTGGGGGAATTCCAAAACACGGTCTCGGTCGGAGTCATCTCCGGACTTAGGCGCACGGTGCTGGCCTCCGGCCCGGCTTCGGGCCCCGAACGGCTTCAGCAGGTGATTCAAACCGATGCCGCCATTAATCCGGGGAATTCCGGCGGCCCCCTGCTTGATTTGCGCGGGCGCGCCGTCGGAATCGATACGGCCATGGCTCAAGGCGCTGAGAACGTGGGTTTCGCGCTCCCTATAAATGTCGTCAAAAAAGCCCTGGCGGACGTCAAAACTTCCGGCAGGATTTTGTATCCTTTCCTGGGGGTGCGCTACGTCATCATCACGCCAGGCCTGAAAGAGGAGCAAAAACTCCCCGTCGATTACGGAGCGCTTCTGACTTCTTCCGGAGAAGAGCCCGCGGTTTTGCCGGACTCCCCGGG
>CAZPXU010000040.1:4696-5820 GCA_964590055.1 uncultured Candidatus Saccharibacteria bacterium
CAATACTTTGGGCGATTTGATTTCCAAAAAGAGGATTGGCGACAAGGTTGGCATCAAGATCCTGCGGCAGGGCAAGGAACTGATTTTACAGGCGGTTCTGGAGGAAAGAAAATGATTTGAAGACTTTAAATTTTTGACAAAACCCGCTATAATGTAAAGAAGTTATAGATTTTATCGCCAATATGCCTCCCTTCCACAATTTCACGATTAAAGCCCAAGAAGCGATCCGCAGAGCCCATGAACTTGCCATGGAGCGCGGGCAGAACCAGATCGACCCCCTGCATCTTCTGGCGGCTTTGGTGCTCGCGGACGAAGGCGTGGTGATTTCCATTCTCGATAAGCTCGAAGCGGATTTGGCTTTGCTCACCGATTCGATTCTGGACGCGCTTGATGGGAACACGCGCTCGAACGTGGTAATGCCGCCCGCCCAGATTTATCTGACCCCGGAGCTGGGGCGCACCTTGGAAGAGGCCCACAAGGCGGCCGTGTCGCTTAAGGACGAATATATATCGTGCGAGCATTTGTTTTTGGGCATTTTGGAAGTGAATTCGCGCGGACGAGAAATTTTGGGGCGTTTTCGAGTTGAGAAAGAGGCGGTTTTGAGGGTTTTGTCGGAGTTGAGAGGGCAGACCCGAGTTACGGACGTGGAGCCGGAGTTTAAAATACAGGTGCTGGAACGCTACGCCAGAAATCCGACGCGCCTGGCGCGCCAGGACAAACTGGATCCGGTAATCGGCCGCGCGGATGAAATCCGGCGGGTCATGCAGATTTTATCGCGGCGCACCAAAAACAACCCCGTTCTGATCGGGGAGGCGGGAGTCGGCAAAACCGCGATTGCCGAAGGACTGGCGCAGAGAATTGCGCAGGTGGACGTGCCGGATCTTTTGAAAGACAAGGAACTGATCGCGCTTGACCTGGGTTCGCTCGTCGCGGGCACGAAATATCGCGGTGAGTTCGAAGAAAGACTGAAGGCGGTGATGCGCGAGATTGAACGCGCCTCCGGCCGCATTATTATTTTCATAGACGAACTTCACACCGTGGTCGGCGCGGGCGCGGCGGAAGGAGCGATTGACGCCTCCAACATGCTCAAACCCGCCCTCGCCAGAGGCGAGCTTCACGCCATC
>CAZPXU010000041.1:0-1080 GCA_964590055.1 uncultured Candidatus Saccharibacteria bacterium
TGGGCAAGCTCGCGCTGTTTTTGGGGATTTTGCAAAAGTCCGCAAATTACCTCAATCCAGGCGCTTTTGTCATTATACGGCGCGAGCACGGCGCTTTTGTCGTTTTCCACCACTTCTTCATTCCCGCCGGACGGAGTCGTTATAATCGGCAAACCCGCTGACATCGCTTCCAAAAGCTGGTGCGGGAAGCCCTCATAGGCGGTATTTTGGAGAAAAATATCGGCGGCGGCGAGCCACAGGTCGCGCTCTTCGCGCGAAACCTCTCCGACCACGAGGCGCGCTTTAGGAAATTCTTTTGTAATCTCCGGCATAATTTCGCGAAGCATTTGAAATCCTTTCCAAGGCACATCCCGCCCGAAAGCAAACAAAATAATTTCCTCCGCCCTAACGCCCAATTTGGCCCGCGCCTCGTTTCTGAAAAGCAAAATCGGCGGAACAATTTTATTATAAATTACAACCATACCTTTTTGCCTGACCCCCCATTTTTCGGCGACCGAGGCCAGATATTTTGAGGGAGCGATAACTTTTGCCGCGCGCTTGGCCACATGCGCCTGCAGTTTTCGCATCAACTCAATTTTAAAACCATATTTTTTCTTCAAAAAATCATCCAAAAGTTCATGAACTCCCCATCTCTGAACCCCCTGTTCCCAAACGTAATCCCCGCCGATTTTCAAAACATAAGGAGTCCGAGCAAAGAAGCTTGCCAAATGCGCCGGGGACCCGGCAGAAATAGTATCAGTGGCTAAAATTACGTCGCATTGCCTGGCGAGTCTCAAAGCCTTCAAAAAATAAACAAAATGGCTAATCCCTTTCGGCAACCATTTAGCCACCCGGGTATAAACCAAAATCTCAACTTGGTGCCCGTGCTTCGGCAATTCCTGGGCCAGATACTTCGCATATGTAGCCGGCCCGCCGACATCGGGGGGATAAATTCCTGTGGCAATGAGAATTTTCATAAGAGCGAATTGAAAATATCCCGCATCTTCAGAGCAATCTGCGACCATTGGTATTTTTCTTCCACGAGTTTCCGGCCGTTTTGGATTAATTTTTGGCGCAAAACTCCGTCAGAAAAAAGCAAAT
>CAZPXU010000041.1:1180-5750 GCA_964590055.1 uncultured Candidatus Saccharibacteria bacterium
AATCAAAAGCCGCGCCCCGGTCTTGATAAAACCCATCGCGCGAATAATTATATCCACGGCATTTTTATGGGTTAGGCGCGAGACCGTGATGATTATTTTCTCGCCGGGGCGGATGCCTAGTTTTTGGCTTAAAATAAGGGTTTTTTGGATATCAGGGTCTGAAAATTTTATCAAATCCACACCGTTCGGAACGACTTCTACGGACGCTGTGGCGCCAAAGCGCCGGCAAAGATCCTTGAGATAAAAACTAATCACTTGAATTTTATCCGCCTTTCCCAATAAAAGTTTCCAAAAAAGGCCGACGAGCCCGAAGCGGGCGCGGCGGATGTGTTCTTCGGAATCCCCTTCCTGAATCGTTAACAGAAACGGAACTTTTGGGAAACAATATTTCAAAAAGAAAGCTGCGATGGAACTATAAGACACCATCATGGCCCAAAATAAAATCGGTCGGGACAACTTTCGACGCAGTGACAGGAATTTAAAAAATACGAACACCGGAAGAAAGAATTTATCAAAAGAAAGACCCAAGCCGACGCGATAGACCAGCACGTTGCCCACTTTTTCCTCGGACAAAAGATCGGAACGGTATTTCCCCGTCAGCATCACAAAATTAAAACCGCCGAGCTGGTCGGTTATGCCTTTTATCGCCGTCTCCGCCCCTCCCAGAAACGGAAGATAGGCGTGAGAGAATATTACGACCGTGGGACGTTTTTGATCCTGCATGTTATAGCCGGCGCGAGGCCACAAATCCCAAAGCGGCAAGCAGACCGACCCCCAGACTCAAAAGAGCCCAGGAATAAAATGAACCGGAAAAATTAAATCTCGACAAAAGCGCGGTCTGGTTTTCCGGGCTAACCTCCTCGTTTGTTCCGGATTCGTTTGGGGACGGGGCCTTGCCCTCTTGGTTATGAACTGGGCCGAGCGGGGGATGGTTTTCGCCCGCCTTGAAATCGCTTTTGGGACTCGCATATTGGGGGAGCCCGGCCGCCGGGGTCGCGGCGCTTGCTCGTATCAAACCCCGGGAATCTCTCTGAAAACTCTGGTTATCGCCAAAGGCCCCCGCGTAAAGAAAAACAGCAAAGACGCTCCCGTTGGGATACAGAAGTTCCACCTGACCCTCCCCCGGAATTGCGAGACGGCTTGTCTCCCGGGGAATCACCAGAAAAGTTTGAGGCAAAATATGGCTTTCTTCCGGGAAAATAAAAGTAGAGGTCCCGGAGCGCAAAATCCATCCCGCAATATTCAATTTTTTGAGAGAGGAATTAAAAAGTTCAAGCCAGGCGTCCCGGCCAGGTTTTACCTCGGAGATAAGAAGTTGGCTTGGTAAAATTTCTATCTCGCGGTAAGCCGTGACGGAGCGGCCGAGGATTTTCGCCGTAAAGCTCACCAGGTATTTCCCGGGAAAAACGAAAGCGTACGCGACTTTTTTCCCCTCTTTCCACCCTCCGTCACCGAAATTCCAGAAATAGCGCTCCGCCTGAACTTCCTTGCCGTTCTCTCCGTTCAAGCGCCCCTCAAAAACAAAATCCGCTCCGGCAATTCCCGAAAGCGCGGAGCTTATGACTGCCACAAACTTTTTGTCTTCCTCCTCCACCCAGCCGGCGCCCGGCGCCAAAGCCGCTTCCGAACCAGAGGATGAAGAAGCAGTCGAGCTTGTCGCGGTGCCGGAAGAAGTGCCTCCAGGCGGGGCCGCTTTCGGAGTGGCGGCGAGCGTCTGCCAGGCGCCGGAAACTTTCTGCAACGTTTCTTTGGTCTCGTTGCTGCCTCCAACCGCCCAATTATCGGAACCATCCACTCGATCTATTTCCGTCCCGCCGGCATCTCTCAAAATCAAAACCTCGCCGCCGTTGGAAAGCGCTCCGGTATAGATACAATCCGCAGCAATTCCCGGGACAGATTCATCATCAGTTCTCTCCAAGAGGAAATAGCTATTGGCAGAGATGCTAAGACTCGTGCATTTATCAGAAAGCGAAATATTAGGAGTGCCGTCTTCAGCAATCAAAATCCAGCCGGAAAGATCCACCGAAGCCGCCCCAGAATTGAACAGTTCAATCCATTCCCGATTCGCCGCGCTATTAGTAGTTTCGCCTGGCAACTGTGAGGAGCCCATCCAGGCCACTTCGGAAATCTCCACTGTCGCGGCCCAGGCGAGACTCCCATAAAAAAAGAGTGAGGCGAGGACGAGGCCTCTCAAAATTTTGAAAAAAATAACAAACATTCCGTAAAAACGCTTTGTTAATTTAATTCCCCTCGGATGACGGGGGAACGGAAGAGTCCCCTTCAGTTTTATTTTCTCCGCTCACGGCACCCTTCAGAACTTCCCGAAGCCCCGCCAAATCCGGCCCTCTTTTGGGCCGCTCCTCTTGGGAACGCGGACGCAATGCTTCCAAAGAAAGAGTTTGGGTCGGTTGCCCCTCGCGCACCAAAAACCCTCCTTCCCTGGTGGTGACGGGACGGCGCGGCGGAGCCCGGAAGGGCTCCTGGCGCCGGGGTGGCGCCTCCCGCCTCGGTTTTTCTCTCGCCTCCTCCGATTCCCCGAACTCTATTCCCAACGTCGAAAGCGTGCCGCCAAAGCGCTCGGCTCTGGGACCGCCTCCAATGGGACGCCTGGACGGAATGGGGGGGATCTCTCCCGCTTCAACTTTTTTCAAATCCTCCGGGCAATATATCGGTCTCATGTCATCGGGTTTGAACGGAACCGTAATCTCCTTGCCGCAAACCCAGCACTTGGTTTTATATTTTTCTCTCGGCCCGCCTTTTGACCCCTCCTCATCCTCGCCTTCAAACAGAGCCGAAGCCCAGCGTTCTATCCGTTCTTCCACCTCCTTGCGATCCACGGAGTAACGTTCGCGCGAGACCTTAACAATTTTCACCGAGTGGTCTTCGGTATCTCCCCAGCGCATGGGCGGCAGGGTAAGCGCGGAGAAGGGACGCGAGGTAACCCCGTCAACCATCAGCTTCAAATAAACATTCCAGTTCGGGAGATTCACCAAATCCTGGATGGTAAATTCCGGTTCGAATTCCGGTTCCAACGCTTCGGCATCCGCCGCGCCCACCCGAAAAACCACCATCGTGCCGACGTTTCCAAAAATGGCGTCGCGAACCTTGGTAGAGGTTTCAGTAACCAACTGCCCAATGTATTGGTGGGCAACAATCAGGTTCAGCCGGTATTTTCTCGCCTCCGAAAGAATGGACGCGAAAGAATCCGTCGCGAAGTTCTGAAACTCATCGATGTAGAGGTAAAAGTCTTTGCGTTCCTCCTCCAAAATTCGAACCCGTTCCATGGAAGCAAGCTGCAGCTTCGTCACCACCATCGCTCCCAATAAAGCAGCATTGTCCTCCCCCAAACGCCCCTTGGAAACATTCACTATCAAAATCTTTCCGGCGTTCATAATATCCTGCACGTTCAAGGTGCTCTTGGGCTGACCCACGATGTTTCTGATAAAAGGCGTGTTCAGAAATTGGCCGACCTTGTTCTGAATCGGCACGATGGCTTCGTTTCGAAACTGCTCCCGCCAGGTTTCATATTCGTGCACCCAAAAAGAACGCACCACGGGATCCTTAATGTTGCGCACGATTCGTTCCCGATAATTTTTGTCCACTAAAATCCTGGGGATGCCCAAAAGCGTCGTCCCCGGTGTGTCCAAAAGCGCCAGAATGCAGTTTTGTAAAATATATTCCATCCGGGCCGACCATACGTTCGCCCAAATTTTCGTGAAAATCGCCATCAAATCCGAGACCACCAGGTGTTTGTACTTGGCGTCCGGAACTTCTAACACGTTGAAACCGATGGGATATTCCGCGTCGGCGGGATTGAAATAGATAACGTCGTTGATGCGGCTTCCCGGAATTTTCCGCACGATGTCCTCAGCCAGCTCTCCGTGCGGATCAACCACTCCCACGCCTTCGCCGTTATTTATATCCTGTAAAATTATGTTTTTCAAAAGCTCGGACTTGCCGGTTCCGGTCTTTCCCACCACGTAAAAATGCTGGCGGCGATCTTTCTTTTTGATGCCAAAAATCCTGTCCGACCCGCGGAAGTTGGTTTTGGCGAAATAAACGACTTTTTCAGCCGTGCCGTTCGGCATGACTTTATTTTAGCACGAAATTCAGACGATTTGTCCCGTCAGCCACTCCTTATATTCCCGGTTCATCCGAAACAGCGCGAAGGTCGCCACGCAGGGGACTTTATAGGAGTGATGCTCTTTGATCACGTCTTCTGTGGCCTGAACCTTGGAATCCATCGTCTTCACTATGAGCGCGTGTTCCTTGACCTCGCGCTGATGTCCGCCGTCCCGGTACATGGAATGGATGGGAAAAATATTGACGCACCCCGCCGCGCCTTTATCCAAAAGCGTCTGGCCGATTCTCTTGGCTTCCTCCTCGGAAGCGCAGGTAATATATATGAAAACCATAAACAAGGTCTCCTAAAATAGGATCGACCCCCGCCTCTGGTTCCGCCCGCTCAAGACGGACAGGCGGGTTTAGCGTTTACATTATATTCCTTTTTTGGAATTTACGCCACCCCGCACGAAAACCCCCGGTTTCATATTGTCACGATCGTAGCTAT
>CAZPXU010000042.1:0-5737 GCA_964590055.1 uncultured Candidatus Saccharibacteria bacterium
GTTAAGCGATTGGGATTCGAGAAAAGCGTCGGTCATCAGACCGGGATAGGAAAAAAGTTTTACCACCGAAGTTCTTGAGGCGATTTTCGAAACCTCGCCCAAAAAAATCGAGCCGTAAGCCACGGCTTTCTGCCCGGACCGGACGCCGTTTTCGGATCCCAAGGAAACCACGAGGGCGTCGTAAGGCGATTCGGGATCAGAGCTTAAAACCAGCCCCAGTTTTCCGGAGACGGGATTTACGGAGAACAGGTTTTGAACCCTCAGAAGCTCTTTGTTTCTGGCCGCAAGCCCGGAATTTCGCATCTCCAGCTCCGTATTTTTGCTTCGAAGCATTTGAACTTCCGTAACCAAAACGACTTTCCGGTTTAAAATCTCCTGCAGAAACTCGAAGAAGTCCCGAGGCCCTCGAGCCGCTTTCAAAACGCCGCCGCTTAAGGAAAGAGCCCCGCTTTTGAAACCCTCGATTTGCAATAAGCCCAAAAGCGCCAGAAAAACGACCGGAAGCAAAATCATGATCCGCCGGTACTTCTCCAACTTTATTTTAAGTGGGAGGTATTTCCTCTTCATGTTCCACCAGAGCTTCGCGGAGCGCGTCAACGTCCTCCAGAATAATGCCGCATCCGCGCACCACCGCGGTTAAAGGATCGTCCACCGCCCATACCGGGATTTTGGTTTCAACTTCCAAAATTTTATCCAGGCCCCGTAGGCAGGAGCCGCCGCCCACGAGGTAAATTCCGCGGTGCATGATGTCGGAGACGAGCTCCGGCGGCGTGCGCTCAATGACTTCCTGAGTCGCCTCGACGATGGTGCGCACGGATTTTGCGAGCGCCTCTCGAATGTCGGTGTCGGTTACAATCACTTCGCGCGGGAGGCCCGTAATCAAATCCCGCCCGCGAATCGTCGCTTCCATCGGTTCGGAGAGTTTCCAGGCCGAGCCGATGGCGATTTTTACGTCTTCTGCGGTACGCTCCCCCAACAGAAGCTTGAATTCGTCCCGCACGTAGTTAATGATGTCCTGGTTCAATTTGTCTCCGGCGACGCGCAGATTTTTGGCAGCCACGATTCCACCCAAAGATATGACCGCGATATCGGTGGTTCCGCCGCCGACATCCACCACCATGTTGCCCAAAGGTTCTTGAATGGGAAGTTTGGCGCCGATAGCCGCCGCCATGGGCTCTTCCACCAGATATACCTCTCTCCCGCCGGCCGACTTGGCCGCGTCCTTGACGGCCCGCCTTTCCACCTCGGTGATACCGGAGGGAATTCCTATCACGATTCTGGGGCGCGCGAAGAAGCTGGATCTGTCCGCATGCACCCGCTTTATGAAGTAAGAGAGCATTTCTTCCGTGATCTCAAAATCTGAAATTACGCCTTCCACCAAGGGACGGATTGCGACGATGTGCCCCGGAGTGCGCCCGACCATCCTTCGCGCTTCCTGGCCCACCGCCACCACCTGCCCGGTCTTTTGGTTTAAAGCCACCACCGACGGCTCGTTGATGATAATCCCCCGCCCCCTGACGTAAACCAGGGTGTTGGCCGTGCCCAAATCTACTCCGATGTCGTGCGACCAGCGCGAAAAAAGGCGGTCAAAAATCATTTTGTTTGAATTTTTTGATTAATTCTTTCGGACTTTTTAATTCGTGTTTATCTTTATTGTCGCCGCGCCTTTTGATTTCAACCTTTTTTACATCCATGGTTTTTTCTGAAATTACAACGCGCCACGGGATTCCTATTAAATCCGCGTCTGCGAATTTTTCGCCGACTGTTTCGTGCGCCCTGTCATCATAGAGAACTTCCAGGCCCGCCTCTCGAAGCTCGTCATAGATTTTATCGGCTTGCTTGTTTAAGTTTCCTTGGTTTGTCCCGTGAATGGCCAGCAGGTGAATTGTAAACGGCGCCACCCCTTCCGGCCAAATAAGGCCCTTTTCGTCGTGTCTTGTCTCGGCAATCGCGCCCATAACCCGCGAGGTGCCGAGTCCATAGCAGCCGGCTTGGACTAATATGTCTTTACCGTTTTTATCCTTGAAAGTCAAATTAAAATCCTTGGCGAATTTTTCTTTAAGCGGAAAAATGTTTCCGACTTCGATGGCGCGCTTCTCCTTGGTTGGGCCGCCGCAGTCGGGGCATGAAGATGCGCCGCTTGGCGCGATTTCCTTATTGACCGCTCTCTGGCATTTTTCGCACAGCAAAATCGTGTCTTCGCCGGTCGGCGAAACAGTTTGAAATTCGGCCGATAATTCGGAGAAGGTCCCTCCCGAAGCCCTGGTCTCGACAACCGCAAGTTCCAAGCGCTTGAATATTTTAAGATAAGCTTTTCTCATTACTTCGTAGTAACGATCCCGGTCCTGGGAAGTGGCGTGGAAACTGTATAAATCTTTCATCCGGAACTCGCGCGTCCGCAATAGCCCGGATTTGGCGCGTCCCTCGTCCCGAAACTTGGTTTGGATCTGATATAAGGCGAGCGGAAGGTCTTTGTAAGATTTGATGTAATGGGTCAGAAGCCCATACAGGATTTCTTCATGGGTGGGACCGAGGGCGTAATCCGATCCGGATTTTGATTTCAGTTTGAAAAGGGCATCGAACATTTGCCACCGCCCCGTTTTCTCCCAGCTTTCTTTGGGATGCAGGGCCGGCATCAGGAGCTCCGCCCCTCCCGCGAGATTCATCTCTTCCCGAACGATGTTTTCGATTTTGCCGAGCACCCGCGTTCCCAACGGCAAAAAAGTATAAATGCCGGCGGCCAGTTTCTGGATAAAACCTCCCGCAGCCAAGAGCTTGGCGTTTACGCTTTCTTCGTCTTTGGGCGGCTCTCTTAAAGTTTTTACGAAAAACTCGCTGAATTTCATGAATTAAGCTTTAGGATATCATGATAAGTCACAATAATCATGAGGAGAATAAGGAGAAGAAACCCGGCCGCGTGAATGGCCCGCGACACTTTCCAGTTGAAGGGAGAGCCCTTGACTTTTTCCATGATTACGAAAAATATCCTTCCGCCGTCAAGGCCGGGAAAGGGAATCAAGTTTATCAAAGCGAGGTTGATGGACAGAAGAGCGGTGAGCTGTATCAGAAAAACCAGGCCGAAGCGGGAAAAATCTCCCACGATGGAGATGATGCCGACCGGGCCGGAAACGCTTTCAAAAGAAGCGCGGCGCGAGAAAATATCGGCGAAAAATTCCCAGAGTCCCCGGGCCGTAAGAAAAGTCATCTCCCGCGTGCTTGAAAAGCCCTTGCCGAGCGCTTGGACGAAAGACGATTTTTCAACGCCGAAGCGCATCATGGCGATTCCCAGAGCCCCTTCCCCCGGTTCCGTTTCAAGTCGCGGGCGGGCTTCGACCCTAATGACCTTGCCGCGCCGCTCCAACGTCACGGCGAGCTGTTGTCCCTTATGCCGGGAGATAAATTGCTGTATCCCGGCTATTTTGGCGACGGCGAGTCTTTCGGCGTCAAAACTTAATTCCAGAATCCTGTCGCCCGTCTCGAGGCCTGCGGCTTCGGCCGGAGAATTTCGCTGAACCTCCGTGATTCGGATTTGGGCCTCTTGGTTTACGTCTTCATCGCCGAGAGGTATCGGCGTCCCCAGCATAAATCCTCCGCTTATGAGAAAGTAAGCCAGAATCAGATTGAAGATTACCCCAGCCGCTATGATAAAAACCTTTGTAAAAAAATTTTGAGAGGCAAAACTCCCGGGGTCTTCGGCCCCGTCTCCTTCTTCCCCGCGGATTTTTACGAAACCGCCCACAGGCAGGAGATTGAATGAATAACGGGTTTCCCCTTTTCGAAAGCTTGCGATTCGGGGCGGGAAACCGAAAGCGAACTCGTCCACTTTGACGCCCGCAAGTTTGGCCGTCAAAAAATGCCCGAATTCATGCGCGAGCACCAAAACCAGAAGAATTATTAAAAATATGGCTATTGTTACCAGCATGACAATGCTTAATTTTAGGCATTCTGGATAAAATTAGCAATTGTTAAAAAGGGCTAATTGTTAAAAACCAGCCGGCCTTTTTAAGTTTATCTCTTCTAACGGAAGCTATTTCGGAGCTCGCGGAATGTTTTCTTCCCCGAGGTGTCCGTGGTTTTTTGAAGAAAGCGCGTATTGGCTAGGACGAAGAGCAAAGTTTGATTTCTCATTCCCCGGTAGGTGTGTAATATGTAGGGCGGAATCCAAACACCCTCCCCCTCTTTTAGCATCACTGTTTTCCTGCCGCCATAGAGGTCTTCAAACTTCCACTCTACCCGTCCCCTCAACACAAAGACGATTTCTTCACGAAGGCGGTGAAATTCTTGGCCCCCGATTTTGCCGCGCCTTAGGTCATACACTACATAGGCTCTGAAGCCGCGAATACTCCGGGAGACTTTTTTTAGTTCTTGGGGGCCATAGGAAAAGAAACGATTTTGCATTGCAAGGTCGAAATTAAAAAGCAAATCCAGTTTTCCGCCGGATTTAGATTTCCAGGGACCCCGTCGATCGGGCTTTAGAATTTTTACCCATCCCACCCGTTTAACTTTTGGATCTTTCATGATTTCTTCCTTGCTTCAGCCATCTTCTCGAATTCGGCTTCAATGATATCGCGATAAGGCCGGTAATACCAAGCCTCAAAGGGTCCATTCCACCATTCCGCCATAAGAGTATCCTCCAGAAACTTAAAAAGATGCGGAATACCGGGCTCGATTTCAACGAAGGAATTGGGGCCGTAAATCTGTTTTATGTCCTGATTGTTCCGGCGGAGCCAAAGCTCTAATTGTCCTTTGAAGACAAAATCGAACTGCGTATTTTTATGCAGATCCCCGCTTCTCATAAAACCCTTTTTAGTATAAAGCAGGTTTATTTTTTGGCTCGCGATCTCTATTCGCTGAATGGTTCCGCGAACATCGCTGAAGATCGGCGTCGCAATATCGCCTATGGGGGGCTTATATACATCCGGGTCGAAAAAAATATCTTGGGTATGATTTGAAGTTTCCATTTATTCCAAGATCTCCCGCTCTTTTTTCTTGGCGGCTTCCTCCAATTTCTCCGTGCCCTTTTTCGCCTGTTCCTCCATTTGTCCCTTAAGTCGGAATTTTTCGTCTTCGGAGATGGTCTTGGCGCGTTCCCGCTCCTGGATATCTTTCCAAGTTTCATCACGGGCCTGGCGCAGTAATACCCGCGCCTCTTCCAGTTTTTCCTTAAGAAGTTTTGTGAGCGTCTCGCGGCGCTCCTGGGTGAGATCCGGCAGGATTACCCTGATAACGTCCTTCTGAACGGACGGACGCAGACCCAAGCTTGAGGCGGAGATTCCTTTCTCAAGCGCTTCCAGAAGCGATTTGTCCCACGGCTGAATAAGCAAAGTTTTCGCGTTTTCTACCGTAATTGAGGCAAGATTTTTCAAGGGGTTTTGCGCTCCGTATGCCTCCACCTTTATATCTTCCACCAAAGCGGGGTTGGCGCGCCCGGTTCTCAAACCTGCGGTTTCATTTTTAAAGCGCTCCCGGAGCGCAGTTATCTTTTCGTCAAGTTTCTTAAAGTCGTAGGATGGCATCTTATCATTCTATACCACTTCCGCAAGATAACATTTCTCACAATACACTATTTCCGGACGACCTGGCGCGTAAGTGGTCTCAAACTCGTTGGGGCAAGCCCCGACGTGCTTGGCAGTCGGGGTCCCGACGGAAGGAGGGAGTTCCATATGGTGGGGATGAGAGGCAGTATTTTGATAGACCTGGTTCTCTGACTTGGCTCCCGCGCATTGACACTTCCTGT
>CAZPXU010000043.1:0-5500 GCA_964590055.1 uncultured Candidatus Saccharibacteria bacterium
GCGAGGGAAAAAACGGCGGGCGCCATGACCAAAGTTCCTTCCTCAATCCGGTTCACGTCCAAAAGGTCGCCCACTAGCCTGATCATGCGCTCGTTTTCCCCCCCGATGATGTTAAGCCCCTTCACCAGTTTTTCCTCTCCGTCGGCGAGCTTCTCGGAAGTCAGGGAGTTTATCTGCCACTTGATGGCGGAGAGGGGATTGCGAAGTTCATGGGAAAGAATGGCGATGAATTCGGATTTGAGCTGGGAAGCCGTGGCCACTTTGTCAAAAGCGTTTACCACCGCGTGCGAAATGATAAAAAGAACGATGGTGACCGCGAACACGATTGAAAGCGAGACCTCGGGCTCGGCATAAACGCTCGCCACCAGGTGCGTCGCCACGATCGCGACGATAATGACAAAACCCATCACGATGAAAAGAAAATGGGGGCACTGCCAAAGCCCGACCCGATAGACCCGGCATCTCTCGGCCACGTTGAAAGGCTCCAGAAAATCTTTGACTTTCATTAATTTACAGTATACCCCAATTTTGCCGGCGAACGGAGTAAGCGTCCGGGAAACCGGGGCGATTTGACATTCTGTGCCGATTTGCTACTATGGTAAAGTAGTCCATCCTTAAGATGGGCTTTTTTTAAAGCTATGTTAGACTTGAAAAACTTTCAATCGGCGCTCGAAGAGCTTTTGGTCGACCGCGGGATCCCCAAAGAGAAAATCCTGGAGACAATCGAAATGGCGCTCGCGGCCGCCTATAAGAAGGATTACGGCAAGCGCGGTCAAATCGTGCGCGCCAAATTCGACTCCAAATCGGGCAAGGCGAAATTCGAGCAGATAAAAATCGTGGTGGACGAATCCATGCTGAAAAGCGACGAGGAGGCCGAGGCGGAAGGAGAAATCGGATCGGTTGCCGCGGAGGAGGAAGGAGGGGAGAGCGTTCGCAAGGTCCGCTTCAACCCCGAGCGGCACATCATGCTCGACGAGGCGAGAAACATAAATCCCGAGGCCAAACCCGCCGACGAGCTGGTTTTTCCGCTCGAGACCAAAGATGACTACGGGCGCATCGCGGCCCAGACCGCAAAACAGGTCATCATCCAGCGACTCCGGGAAGCGGAGCGAGATTCGATTTTCAACGAATTTGAGAAAAAACAGGGCGAGATTATCTCCGGGATCGTGCAGCGGGTCGAAGGACGAAACGTGTTTCTGGACCTGGGGAGAGCGGGCGCCGTACTCCCGCGCGAGGAACAGATACGGGGAGAGCGCTACCGGATCGGCGAGCGCATCAAGGCCTACCTCGTACTGGTTGAAAAAAATCCGCGCGGCCCGGGATTGTATCTTTCCCGTTCGCATCCGCGTTTCGTGATGAAACTTTTTGAGATGGAGGTGCCGGAGATTCAAAACGGAATCGTAGAGATAAAAGCGGTGGCGCGCGAGGCGGGCTCGCGGACAAAAATAGCGGTCGCGTCTAAAGAAGAAGGAGTCGACCCGGTGGGTTCGTGCGTGGGGCAGAAGGGGATCCGGGTGGGAACCGTAATCGCGGGACGCGGCGGGGAGAAAAGAGACATAATTGAATGGCGGGACAACGCGGAGGAGTTTATCGCTAAAAGTCTTTCTCCGGCCAAAGTTTTGGATGCGTCCATAGAGCCGGAGCGCAAAGAAGCCGAGGTGACAGTGGCGGAGGACCAGTTGTCGCTCGCCATCGGCAAAGGCGGCCAGAACGTGCGGCTCGCCGCGAAGCTTACCGGCTATAAAATAAACATCCGCTCGCGCTCGGGCGAGCGAGTGGCTTCCGCCTCCCAGGAAGGCGAGGTTTCGGGCCCGGCAACGACGGAAGAAAAACAATAAACCCATGATTCTAAGTTACGTAATAATCGCCGGTTTTATAGGAGCCGGGGCCGCTTGCTGGATGCGCTCGCGCGTGAAGGACGCTCCGAACGGCGACGAGAAAATGAGAGAGGTGGCCGCGGCGATCGAGGAGGGGTCCAGGGCCTATCTTTCAAGACAATACCGCGTGGTCGGGGCGGTCGCCGTGGTTCTCGCCGTCGTTCTCCTATACTTTTTCGGCATCAAAACCGCATCCGGTTTCGCGGTGGGAGCGGCTGCCTCGGCGCTGGCGGGATATTTCGGAATGATGACCGCGGTCATGGCCAACGTGAGAACGGCCGAGGCCGCGAAATCCGGGCTCGAGGGCGCTTTCCAGCTCGCTTTTCGCGGAGGCGCGGTCACCGGGTTTTTGGTGGTCTCCTTGGGGCTTGTGGCCGTCGCGGGGTTCTGGTCAGTCTCCGGCGAAACCTCCTCGCTCCTGGGCCTCGCTTTCGGCGGTTCGCTGATCTCGGTTTTCGCGAGACTCGGCGGAGGAATTTACACCAAGGGGGCGGACGTGGGCGCGGACTTGGTCGGGAAGGTGGAAGCCGGCATTCCGGAAGACGACCCGAGAAATCCGGCCGTAATCGCGGATAACGTCGGGGACAACGTGGGAGACTGTGCCGGCATGGCCGCCGATCTTTTCGAAACCTACACCGTGACCTTGATCGCGGCGATTCTTTTGGGGTCTTTCTTATACCCCGAAAGCCCGGCGGCGGGCCTTTACCCCCTGGCGCTCGGGGCGGCGGGCTTGATCGCTTCCCTCGCCGCCTCTTTCGCCGTGAAGGCGCGCGAGAAAGAAAAAATAATGAGGGGCCTTTACCGGGGACTTGTCGGGGCCGGGGTTGGAGCCATGATTTTTTTCTGGCCGATAACCAAATTCATGATTCGCGCTGACGGCGCCGTGACCAATTTTCTGGGAACAAACTTTGCCGCCATACCGGCGGATGCTTCAAAAATATTTTTTTCGGCCCTCGTTGGGCTTCTGGTAACTTTTTTTATGGTAATTCTGACGGAGTACTACACTTCCAAAAAATTCCGTCCGGTCCAAAGCATCGCGCGCGCTTCGACCTCCGGGCACGGAACCAATATCATTATGGGCCTTGCGGTTTCCACGGAAGCCACGGTGGGACCAATCGTGGTAATTGCGCTTGGAACCTACCTCGCTTTTCTCGCAGCGGGACTTTATGGGATTGCGATCGCCGCGGTTTCCATGCTATCGCTTGCCGGGATCATTGTCGCGATCGACGCTTTCGGCCCGATTACGGACAATGCCGGAGGGATTGCCGAGATGGCCGGGCTCCCCGAGTCCGCGCGCCGCGTCACCGACTCTCTGGACGCGGTCGGCAACACCACCAAAGCGGTCACGAAAGGATACGCCATCGCCTCAGCCGGGCTTGCGGCTTTGGTGCTTTTCGCCTCCTATGTCTTTGAGATAAATAAATTCGGAACGGCCGTGACTTTCGAAATTCAAGACCCGGCGATTCTCGT
This sequence comes from uncultured Candidatus Saccharibacteria bacterium, assembly GCA_964590055.1. Classification (GTDB taxonomy): domain Bacteria; phylum Patescibacteriota; class Minisyncoccia; order JACPKW01; family UBA11713; genus CAZPXU01. The sequence goes on from CAZPXU010000043.1 coordinate 3,348, forward strand.
CGGGATATTCTTGGGCGGGATGCTCCCCTATCTCTTCGCTTCCCTCTCCATGCTTGCCGTCGGCAAGGCTGCCGCTTCCATCGTCCAGGAAGTCCGGAGGCAATTTCGCGAGAAGAAAATAATGACGGGGGAAGATAAACCGGACTACGCGCGGGCGGTTGACATCGTAACCAAAGCCGCGCTTCGCGAGATGATCTGGCCGGCTCTGCTGCCGATTGCCGTCACCATTTTGGTCGGGCTCGCTTTCGGACTCAAGGCGCTCGGCGGGCTTTTAATCGGAGTGATCGTGACGGGGCTTTTCCAGGCCTTGGCCATGACCTCGGGAGGGGCGGCCTGGGACAACGCCAAAAAATACATCGAGGAAGGAAACTTTGGCGGAAAGGGCTCGCTGGCGCATCAGGCCGCCGTCACCGGAGATACGGTTGGCGACCCTTACAAGGACACGGCGGGTCCGGCGATAAACCCGATGATAAAAGTGGTCAATATCGTGGCGCTTTTGCTCGTCGGGTTGCTTTTGTAGATAAAACCTGCTAGAAAATCAGAAAGCACAAGGAGAAGCGCATATGAAATGGCGAATAGCAAGTCCGGATCTCGGTTTAAAACCGACCTCCGCCGGGACGCTGCATCTTGTTTTTTGCGAGCTTATAAGGAGCGCGGTGGAAAACATCCCCGACAGCGAGGCGCTGCCCTTCGGAGCGTGCCTGAAACATCCCGACCGCAAGAGCTTGCGGAAAATTCGGAGATACGTTCTGGGCCAAAACCCAAAATGCCGGGTTGGAATCTCTTCCCTTCAGGAAACGTATCAATGCGAAATCTGCCTTCACAGCTTGAAGAAGAGACCATGGCACCGTAAGCTCCTAAAATGGGCGCTCTGGCGGGCGGATGCCTGGCTTGGGGGAAAACTTCGCCGGATCGGCCTTGCGGCGGCCAAGCTCAAATGAACCAAGGGGTAAAACGCGACGGAAAAGGGCGGCACCAAAAGCCCTTTTCTTTTTGCCCGGATTCCTATAAAATGAGGCGACTCACATGAAACTGGATATAAAAAAATTGGGTTTTGCGGAACTTGAAATCTCGGGCGAGATCGAAGCAGACGCATTTGGGAAATTTTGGGGCGAGGCCGTGAAACAAATCGGCGAAACAACGGAACTCGCGGGCTTTCGCCCCGGGAAAGCCCCGGAAAAAATTTTAATCGAGAAGGTGGGCGAGGGGGAAATTCTCGAGCGCGCGGCCCAGCTCGCTTTGGAAGAAACCTGGCCGGTCATTCTGGAAGAAAACAAAATAGAAGCCCTGGGGCGGCCGGAGATCGTCATCACCAAACTCGCCAGAGGCAATCCTCTGGGCTTTAAAATAAAAACAGCCACCCTGCCGGAGGTCAAGCTCGCCGATTATAACAAAATAGCCAAAGAGATCATGTCCCGTCCGACGGAGGAGATAACGGTTGAGGAGCAGGAGGTCGAAAGAGCTTTGGAATATTTGCGAAAATCCAGAGCCCAAGACCCTGCCCGAGGCGGGGCGGACGGAGTTTCTCCGGAACTCCCCGACGAGTTCGCAAAAGGCCTGGGAAATTTTGAGAATCTTGAGGCGCTCAAAAAAAATCTTTCGGAAAACATCAAACTTGAGAAAGAAATCAAGCTTCGCGAGAAAAAAAGGACGGAACTTCTGGACGCCATCGCCGCCGCCTCCCAAATGGAAATCCCCGCGCTCCTGGTTGAGGCAGAAAAACAAAAAATGTTCTCGGAGTTGAAGGGAAGTCTCTCGGAGATGGGGCTGGCCTGGGAGCATTACCTCAACCACATCAAGAAAACCCCGGAGGATTTGTCTAAGGAATGGACTGGCCAGGCCCAAAAGCGCGTGCGCTACGGGCTCGCTTTGCGCGAGATCTCGCGGACTGAGAAAATCGAAGTGCGCGAGGACGAGCTGGAAAAAGAAACTCAATATTTTCTCTCGCGCTATCTCCCCGAGGAGCGGGCCAAGCTTGACTTAGGGCGAATCCGGGACTATGCTTACGGTATAGTACGCAACGAAAAAGTATTCGAGCTTCTGGAAAACAGGGCGGCGGGCGAATTTAAAGGTTAAACTTTGAAATTCATGGACCAAGACGAGGTTATGACCTATTTAATACCGACGGTAATCGAAAAATCCACTTACGGCGA
>CAZPXU010000044.1:0-5346 GCA_964590055.1 uncultured Candidatus Saccharibacteria bacterium
AGTCGGCTCAATCACGTGCGGAATGAATTTTTCTCCGGAGACCGGGTCAGTGTATTTCAGATCAACCCCGGAATGCTCCATATGGCGCTTCAAATCATAATCGCCGCGATAAGCAAGGCCATATAATTCTTTTCGGCCGAACGGATATTCAAATTCAAAATCAACCGTGCGCTTGGAATAATGCGCCCGCTCCCCCTCCGGCACTTCTAACTCCTGAACTTTATTTTTATCAATCCCGACTTTTTCAATCCAAGCCCAGATTTCTTTGCGCCACAACTCAAAATATTTTTCCCATTCGGACTCGCGCACAAAATACTCAAATTCCATCAAATCAAATTCGCGAACGCGGAAAAGAAAGTCGCGCGGCGCGATTTCGTTCCTGAAAGCCCTACCTATCTGGGCAATGCCGAAAGGCAGAGCCGGGCGCATCGTGTCCAGAACGTTTTTGAAATTCACGAACATCCCCTGCGCGACTTCCGGACGAAGGTAGGAATTTTCCGTCTTGAACATCAGGTTAAACTGCTTCGGCTCGGAAAGTCCGCCTTCACACTCTGGGCATTTCTTATTTTTAATTTCATCCTCCCGAAATCTCTTCTTACATTTTTTGCATTCCACCAACGGGTCGGCAAAGCCTTCTAAGTGTCCCGAGGCTTTCCAAACCGCCTCCGGCGCGAGGACGCTCGAGGCAAGGCCGTACATCTCTTCGCGTCCTCGGACGAAATGCTCCCACCACAAATCCTTGATGTTGTGCGCAAGCTCGGCTCCCACAGGCCCCAAATCCCACATGCCGGCGAGCCCTCCGTAAATTTCGGAGGAAGGAAATACAAAACCGCGCCTTTTGGCCAGCGAGACTATTTTCTCTAATTTTGAATTTTGCTCTGTCATTTTGATTTTTGCATTTTGATTTGTAAATTTTTCTATGGTACCACTCTGGTTTGACTATGCTCAACCTTTGGATCGTCCTCGAGTTGAAGGGTCAAATCCGGGGCCGTCGCGCTCAAAGACAAATCCACGAAAAGATCACGCCCTTCGGCCGTAGTTTCGCCCACGAGTTCCGGAGACTCGCCCGCCTGATTCGCCCCCGGGATGAAACCGATTTGAAAGGCAACCCCGCGGGCCGGACGCAGAAAACCTTCTCCCGCCTTAAGAAGCCCGACCTTCCATATGATCTCGCCGGAGGCGGAGTTAAAATCAATATTTTCACCTTCCGCGACATGTGTTCCTTCCCAAGTCACGTAAGGCGGCAGGGGGGCACGAACTACAAGCCCGTCCAAATCGTTCGTGGAGTTGATTAAAGACCAGCTGACGGTAAAAGTGGTCTTGGCGCCGACTTTCGGCGGCATGGGTCCGGAGTTGGGAAGGAGCGAGGAAAAATAAAATCCGCGGCGCACGAGTTGGAGACGGGAGGCCAATTTCACCTCCGCCGCGTCCGAGCCGCGAATGTCGGCGCCCGAAAACCCGGGAGGCACGGAGCCCGGGCTTATTTTTGCCGCAAGTTTCACTTCAAAATTTTTGTCCAAAGAAGAGCGCGGCGCGAGCTCGGCAAAAAAAGCGAAGCGGAAGCGGAAAGTGCCTCCGTCGCCGGGATCCAGATTTCGCAAAATATCTGCCGTTCCCGCGTTCCAGACGGCGCTTTTCGACGAAGCGCGCCAGGAACCGTCATCGATTCTCATCTGACGCTCGTCGAGCCCGGTGCCCGTGAAAAAAAGTTCAACCGTAGCGTTTTGCACCGAAACCGGCAGGTTATTTTTAAACGAAACTTCGCCGTCCAAAATCTCGCCGGGGTGCGCCACATAGGGCGCCTGGCCGCGCAAGGAAAGCCGCACGTCCAAAAACGGGCGCACTAAAAGAACGCTCGCCGCTCCGGCGCCGTAAACGTTCAGCGCCCCCCCCGCGTCCCTGGTCCCAACCCTCGCCTTAAAACTTTTCTCTTCCTTATCCTCGCCGGTGATGACGCCTTGGACAACGACGGAACGGGTCTCGCCCGGTTTCAAATCCGCAAGCTTCCATGTCCGTTCGTCGTCCCCCGGGGCGGGAAGGCCCTTTTTGAAACTGAATCCGGCGGGATAATCCAGTTCCAAAAATAAATTTTGCAGCTCGTCTTTGGCGTTGGAAACATAGTTCATCCTGATTTCAACTTCCTGCCCCACCCGAATCTCGCGCGGCAAATCGAACAGAACCCCCACCGGAGAGCGTATGATTTTGGTTCTGAATTCCTTCTCTTTATCCAAAATCGCGTTTGAATCCTCCGGCCGATATTCAATGATCGCTTTCGCAACTTTGTCCTCGCCCTGAGCTCCGAAAAGAAAAGCTTCAAAAGAAACGCGAAATGCTTCGCCCGGCGTGAGACGGCCGACGGAACGTCTTTCGCGAAGCGCCTTCACTTTGGGATCCAAAACTTTCGCACCGGGCGGATACTCGAAAATAAGTTCGACATCCTCCAACGCTTTCTTATTGTCATTTGCGATGACGACATCCCAAGAAATTTTTTCCCCGCCCTCGAGCGTTTCCGGAGCATTGATGCTCAACACAATATTGCTCGACAAAACCCGCCCAAGCCCTCCGGAAAAATAAAGCCAAGTGATGGCCAGTGCCCCTAAAATCGCCGCCGCAATGTAAATCCTGAAAAATTTTGTTTTTTTTCTGCCAGCCATTTCTTTGCGTCCTTGCCAAAAAGGCGGCGCTTTTTCAAGGTCCGGCGTAAGCCCGGGCCGACGCATCCTGCGCTCGAACGATTCACCTTTTTTGTAAAGCCGTTTTTTTAACTCTTCTAAAGAGTCATCAGCCATCCTTTAATTATACTACAGATGACTTTGAATTATGGCGTCCTGGATAAGTTTGGCCAAATCCTCTCTGGAGCTTTCCTGAATTTTCATTTCGTCCAAATATCCCAGGGCGGCCAAGGCCCGGGCATAAAACAAAAGCTCGTCTTCGTTTTCAATAAAATCCAAAAGGGCCTCCCAAAGTCCGGGCTCTTTTCCCTCCCCGCGGCAAAACCTCTCCAGGAAATTTGCCGCCCGCCCGAGCGTTTCAAGTTTGTCATTCCCAAAGCGCCTCAAATCTTCGGCGTCAATCAGATGCCAAATGTCCCTGCCGGAAACGAAACCCACGCGGACATAAGAAAAGAGGTTTAAAAAATTATTCAGTTTGGAGCGGAGTCTTCTAACGCCGCGCGCGAAAAGCCGCAGCATCCCGAACTCCTTCGTGAAAACCGTCAAAATCCGGTCGGCCTCCCCCGCATCGAGCCGGTTCAAAATTATCCCCTCGGTTCGATAAAGCCCGTTCGCCATATTTACCTAAATTTTAGAACCGTGTGAATAAAATTTAGCTGTAAATATGAGCATCCCGCCTATTTTTTGCCGCATTTTTTCCCCGCAAAGCGCGGGCGCGAATAGCGCACCCCGTTTTGCGCGAAGCGCTTTGCTGTTATAGAAAAATTGTGCCAAACAGCGGTACGACGACATACTTTAACTCTCGCAAAAGATGGGCTGGGAGGCTGCTCATACCACCTCCCTCAAATAACCCGCCCAAAGTCCTTCGGACATTTCAGGCGGGCAGGCACTGCTAATCATACCACCTCCCTAAGGTAGCAAGCTTCGCAATAAACTATTTCGGGTCGTTCCGGAGCGTAGGTAGTCTCGAATTCATTGGGGCAATACTCGTCTTTCTTGTGATGGATATGGTCGGCGGTATTGGCGTATTGATTTTGACCTTTGAGTTTTGATTTTTGACCTTCACATTCGCATCTGCGGTGCCACAATTTCAGCGGATTTCGCTGGCGAATGCGTTGGTAGTGGCGGCAGTTGGGGCAGAGCCGGGGCAAAGGGAGGTTTTGCTTTCGGAGAAATTCTAGCTCTGGGGGGATTATTCTGAAGGCCTGGGTGCATTGTTCGTTACATTTTTGCTCATGCTCGCAACCTATAATTTCATTTAAAATAGAGTCTTTGATGTCTTCAATGTGGTCGGGCAAATTTTGAGCTTTAATCGTAACTTGATAATTTCTGGCTTCATAACCTCTCCAACTATATCCTTCCGCGAGAGCTTTGTCTTTGGTTAAAGAAAAATATTCCTGGGCTACGGTTTCGTCGTAGTTAAAAGGAGACAACTCCGGAGGGAAAAACCCGCCGTATTTATAAACCCTGCCCTTCCTATCCTGATAAGGCATCTGATTCATCTGGTCGATAATACGAGGAACGAATTTTTCGAATTCTTCCTTGGTATATTGTCTGTTGAGAATGCAGTAACTTTTGTTTCGAAGCCCCACGCAGCCAAAAATATTTTGACAATGGCGGCAGTAGTCTCCGTACTGAATGTTCAAACACCCGTCAAAAGTATTCATAGAGAAAAGAACTTTGGAATCTTTGTACCCCACATTAACGCCATCATATAAAAGTTCGGCGCCGTCCCCCGCTCCAAATAAATCCATGGAATCTTTAACCTCCAGCCCCTGGGTCCAATATCTGACATCCTCTCCTTTTTCGATATCAAAACAATAAAAAGCATTTTTTGAGTTAGTTATTATATCCCCGGTTGAGTTTACGGACTTTCTGACTGTGGCGAAGCGATGAAGCGCGTTTTTTGTCAACAAATGAAATTCCTTTAGAAGCGCTTCCCGCTGGGAATGACTACCCAAGTCAATTATCTGCATCAATTTTTTATACTCCTCCGGCGAAACCTTGCGGTTGCGGAAAACATAGTTTTGATGCCGGAGATTGCTGCTCATGAAACAATTCTGGCAATCAGTGCAATCAAATAAAAAAGAAGAGTTGATGCATTCCTGGCTGTTTAAAAAATAGGACGAGCTGTGACATCTTTGCCCGTTTACTCCTTCGTAGCAAAGCTCGGAATAATGGACGAAAACCCCGTCAATAATATCTTTGGAATGGTATACGGATTTGGAATAGGAAACGTTCTCGGAATGAATCGCCGAGGGAGATAAATACACATTTTTGGAAAACCAAACATAGTTGGCGTATTCCGAATTCGTATTTTGATATCCTTCCAGCGCAATCCGGGGCACCCGCAGCATAAGATTATGTATCTGCTGAAAAAACGGCGTATTTTCATTGTAGGAAACGCCGTATTCCAAAGCGTCCCAGGCGTCTGAAAACCAGCAATGCTGACAGTATACCGGGAAAATGGCGCCTTCCGGATACATTGAAATAATTTCCTTTTTGCATAAAGAGCATTTTCTCCGAAACAAACTTCTTTCGTTTCTAAATATCATTCTCCGTTTCATCCGGCACTCCGGGCACCAAGTCGGAGGCGGAACGGAAATTTTCTCATAAAATTTAAAATCTTCCGGTTCAATGACGAAGTTCTGCTTGCAGTTCTGGCAGACGCGGG
>CAZPXU010000045.1:0-5326 GCA_964590055.1 uncultured Candidatus Saccharibacteria bacterium
ACGAATCGCACCTAACGTTTTTTGAAATGCTGGGGCATTTTTCTTTCGGCGATTATTTCAAGAAAGAAACAATAGAGTGGACTTATGAATTGCTGACCGAAGTTTTTAAAGTCTCGCCGGAGCGGATTTCCGCCACGGTTTTTGCGGGGGACGCAAAAATTCCTTTTGACGTCGAATCCTACGAAGCTTGGTCAAAGTTTTTACCGCCGGAGCGCATTCGCAAAGGGCCGCGGGCGGACAACGTCTGGGGTCCGGCCGGACCGGAAGGACCCTGCGGAGCCGCGAACGAAGTATATGTCGATGATTTGGAAGTGGCGACGCTTGTTTTCATGGAATATTACTGCGCTAAAGATGGAGGTTTGACTCCGCTTCCCCAGAAAGGTGTCGATGTCGGCTGGGGATTTGAGCGCTTGGCCATGATAGTCCAGAACAAAAAAAATATTTTTGAAACTGATTTGTTTGAGCCGATTTTAGAAACCTTGCCGCCGGAAGTACCGGAAAGGCAAAAAAGAATCATCGCAGATCACCTTCGGGGCGCAGCTTTTTTGCTCGCAGATGGCGTGAGTCCCTCCAATAAAGAAGTTGGCTATATTTTGCGCCGTTTAATACGCCGAGTTCTGGTTTACGAAAATATTTACAAAATTCCCGCGCATGTTGTTGACGCGGTTTTGCATGACCTTATTCACGAATATGGCGGATTTTATCCGGAGCTTGTGGAAGCGAACGAAGCCATTCGCGAAGAGTTTAAAAATGAAAGAGAAAGATTTTCAAAAACGCTTGAAAAAGGATTAAAGGAATTTAATAAGTTTGTAATGACGCGAAGGCCGCGTGATAAGTGGGGCAGAATAGGAGTTTTCCACGATCAAAAGATACTTTATGGCGATGATGCTTTTTATTTGTATCAAACTTTTGGTTTTCCGCTGGAAGTAATGAGGGATCTTTGCAAGGAAGCCGACGGCGTTTTTGACGACGATGGCTTTGACAATGCATTAAAAAAGCACCAGGAAGTCTCACGGGCGGGTATTGAGAAAAAATTCGGAGGCCACGGGCTTTTGCTGGATACCGGGGAATTGAAAGCCGCGAACGAGGAAGAATTAAAAAAAGTGACAAGGTTGCACACCGCTCCGCATCTTTTGCAGGCCGCTTTGAGGAAAGTTTTAGGGGATGGCGTGGAACAGCGCGGCTCGGACATCTCCTCCGAGCGCACGCGTTTTGATTTTCTTTTTCCGAGAAAGCTTACCAAAGAGGAATTGCAAAAAATAGAAACTCTGGTCAATTACGCGATAGAGAAAAATTTTCCGGTCATTGCCCGGGAATTTCCGCTCGAAGAGGCCAAAAAATCCGGCGCGCTCTTCTTTTTTAAAGGGCATTACCCTCCGAAAGTTAAGGTATATACTGTAGGTAATGAGGAGGAAACTTTTTCAAAAGAACTTTGCGGGGGGCCGCACGTTTCAAATACCGGAGAGATCGGAGAATTCAGGATTATAAAGGAAGAGGCCTCCTCGGCCGGCGTTCGCCGCATTCGCGCTGTCGTTAAATAAGCCCATGGCTCTTTTTTCAAGCAGTCAAAACTTAAAAAATATTTTAGTGATAGACGTCGGCACGGCTTCGGTCAACGCTCTTTGGGTGCGCGCGGCGAGAAGTTCTCAGCCGGAGATCGTTTTTTCCAGCAGGGCGGGCCTGCGCCTTTTGGAAAATCCGGATTTTCGGAGCATGTGGCGCTATGTCAAAGAAGCCCTGCTGGGCGTAATCGCCGCGCTTAAAAGGGAGCAGAAAAGAATTCCCTTCGACCTTGTTTTTGTCGTTTTTTCGTCGCCCTGGTATGTTTCGCAGACGCGGATCGTCAAAATGGAGCGTCTGGAACCGTTCACGGTGAGCCAAAAACTTTTTGATGACATGATTTCGGAGGAGTTGGAGCTCTTTCGCGCCCGCTCCCAGGAAAAATTCGCCCTTTCCTCGGAGAATATTTCGGTGATGGAGCGCGCCATAATGAAAACATCCTTGAACGGCTATCCCGTTCCCGGGCCCTTGAAAAAGAAAACGCGGCAGCTGGAGCTGGCGCTTTACGCCTCGCTTGCCCGCAAAGAGCTTTTGGAGGATTTGGAAAATTTTCTTGAACAGCAATTCGGCCGAGTCGGAGTGAAGATGAATTCTTCGCCTCTGGCTTTTTTCGGGGTCCTGAAAGACATGGTCGGTCCCGAGGAAGGTTTTTTGCTGGTGGATATCGGGGGGGAGATAACCGAGATTTCGCTGATTCAGCACGGGATTATTGAAGAAGTTCTGACTTTCGCCAGGGGCGGTCATTTTATAGTGAGGCGCTTGGCCTCAAGTTTGGGCGTGGGTTTGGAAGAGGCGCTGTCTCTGCTAAAATCAAAAAGCCGGGGCGATCTCAAAAACTCTCTTGACCAGAAGATAAGCAAAGTTCTGGAAGAGGGCGGCGAGGAATGGTTCCGCCTCTTTTTTGAGGCCTTGGGCGATCTTGGAAAATCGCGGCCTCTCCCGCAAACGCTCGTTTTGGTCGGCGGCGCTTCGGGACTCGAAGTTTTAAGAAAACAAACGGAGTCGGATAAGCTTTCCCGTTTCACCATTCTCGGGTTGCCGTTCAAGGTTTTATTTTTTCTTCCGGAAAATATCGAAGATCGCATAAAAACCGGCGCCGTGGATCGAAAAGACCCGCAGATGACGCTTCCTTTGTTATTGGTTTTGGCCGCCTCCAAATATGCCTTGGAATAAAAAAGAACAGCCGGGTCCGAAAGGGGAGTACGACGCCGCTTCGGGCCGTCCGCTCGTTCGGGACATCATAGTGCGGGCGAAAAAAGAGGCCGCCCCGCCCCCGCCGGCGGTAAAACCCGAAGCGGCAAAGCCGTTTTTCAAGCGGCGCCCGGAGCCCGCGCCGCCCCTCCGGCCCGAAATAAGGATTAAAAAAACTTCGCCAACGCGAGAAGAAGCGGCGCCTTTGTCTTCCCCCCTGATTTTCGGAGCCAGGCCCGGGCTTGCCCCAAAACCCGCCGGACGAGGCCGTTCTCTTTCGCTTCCGGCCCTTTACTGGAGCGCCGGAGCGGTTTTGGGTTTTACCGTGATGATTTTTTTGTTGAATTATTTTGCCGTGGCCGTGGTGGTTCTGACGCCGCGCCAGGAGTTTTTGGAGGTGTCTTCGAACGTTCGCGCTTCCGCCGCCGCCGCCGCGGATTTGAGCTTGGAGGTCATAAACTTTGATGAAACCGCCCTGCGGACCGGGGTGGTCTCGAATCTTAAAGAGATCGAGGAGAAGGCAAAAGGGCGGGTGATGATTTTCAACTCTTTTTCCTCCGAGCCCCAGAAGCTTGTCGCGGGAACCCGGCTGGAAGCCCCCAATGGCAGAATTTATCGTCTTCCGGTGGAGCTTAGGGTGCCGGGAGCGAAAGTTGATAACGGAAAAATCCAACCCCAAGGGATTGAGACGGACGTCGTGGCGGATCGGGCGGGGGAGGAGTACAACTTGGGGCTCTCGGATTTCACCGTTCCCGGCTTCAAGGGCACGCCCAAGTTCGACAAGTTTTACGCGCGTTCCAAGACCGAGATTGCGGGGGGTTTCGTGGGTACGGTGCCGGTGGTTTCGGAGGATGACGTAAAAAAGTTGACGGCCGATGCCGCCAAAGAACTTTCGCTCTCGCTCCGAGCGCGCCTAAAATCCGATTTGCCCGAAGGAGTCTTCGTGCCCGGGGATGCCTATGAAATTTCGGTCCAGGCCGAGTCGACTGATCCGCCGGTGGGTTCGCGCGGCGAGCGGGTAACGATTAAAATTAAAGCCACTTTGAAAGGGCTGGCCATCAAAAAACGGGATATCGACCGATTTTTAGGCAGGTCTTACCTGGGACTTGGAACGGGTGAGGAGGTTAATATTTTGAATTTTGACAAGCTCTCGCTTGAAGTTTCGGCAAGAGATTTTGGGGCTAAAACTTTGAACCTCGCCGTCAAGGGAAAAGCGCATTTCGTCTGGCAATTTGACGAAGCCGAGCTGAGGAAAGATTTGGTCGAGGCATACGACAATCGCACCGGCGTATTTGAAAAATACGGCGCGATTGAGCGCGCCAAGATTGATTTTCGGCCTTTTTGGTGGCGGATTTTCCCCAAGGACGTCTCGCGCGTGAAAGTTGAACAAATTTTAAGCGCGCCGTGAACCGCGAAACAAGAATTTGCCAGAATTGTGGAACCTCGTTTGTCATCGAGCCGGAAGATTTTAAATTTTATGACAAAATCCAAGTCCCGCCGCCGACTTGGTGCCCGGAGTGCCGGATGGTGAGGAGAAAAATGTTTAGGAACGAGAGGGTCTTATATCGCCGAAAATGCAACGCTCTCGGACACAATGAAGAAATAATCTCGGTTTTTTCTCCCGAAAAACCGTTCACCGTTTATGATTATAAGTATTGGTGGTCGGACGCGTGGAATCCGTTTGACTACGGCAGGGATTATGATTTTTCCAGGCCGTTTTTTCAGCAATTTAAGGAGTTAACAGGTTCTTTTCCTCTTTTGGCGTTGTCGAATAGCCGGGCCGAGAACAGCGAATACTGCAACGTAAACGACAAAAGCAAGGATTGTTACCTGGCTTCCGCGTCTTATGAGATTGAAAAGGTATTATATTCGAACCGAGTTGCGTTCACTAAAGACTCTGCTGATGTATATATTTCAACGAAAAATGAACTCTGTTATGAAAATATAGCCTGTCGCGATTCTTATAAACTCTTTTTCAGCAGAGATTCCACCAACTGTGTTGACTCCATTTTTTTGTATAATTGTCACAACTGCCAAAATTGTTTCGGAGGCAGTAATTTACGAAACCGCCAGTACTATTTCTTCAACGAACCATGTACCAAAGAACAATACCAAGAAAAAATTAAAAGTTTCGATTTGGGAAGCTGGCAGAATTTGCAGAAGGCGCGGCAAGAATTTAAGAATATTTATGATAAATCAATCCATCGTTACGCCGCGATTCTTAAGTCCGTCAATGTAACGGGGGACAAAGTAACCAATACTAAAAACTGCCAATACTGTTTTGACATAGAATTGGCGGAGGATTCCAAATTTATAAACTGGGGCGGCTACAACATGAAAGATTCTTACGACTCCGGCCCAGGAACGGGCGATTCTTCCGAACTGCTTTACGAAGCATTTGATGCCGTGAAAGTTTCGCGGCTTTTGGGAGTGGGCGTGGTTTACGATTCGCACGACGTGCGATACGGCTTCAATTGTTATAACTCCAACAACCTCTTCGCCTGCATCGGCCTCCGCTCGAAATCCTACTGCATCCTCAACAAGCAATACACCAAAGAGGAATACGAAGCCCTTC
>CAZPXU010000046.1:0-5213 GCA_964590055.1 uncultured Candidatus Saccharibacteria bacterium
GTATAGCTACGATCGTGACAATATGAAACCGGGGGTTTTCGTGCGGGGTGGCGTAGAGGCATGCGGGCGCGATTTGACTCATTTTTAGCCATTGTGTAACATGGGGGGACTGGCCTGCCTGCCGGCAGGCAAGTTTTTAATAGAGAATGCCTGAAAACAAAGAGAAAATCGTCCGTTTGGGCACGGTCACCGAGGCCTTGCCGAATGCCACTTTCCGGGTCAAACTAGAGGACGGCAAGGATATTCTGGGACATCTCGCCGGCAAGATGCGCCTTTTTTATATCAGGGTTTTGGTGGGAGACAAAGTGAAAGTTGAACTCTCCCCCTACGACGAAACTAAGGGCAGAATAGTGCAAAGGTTGTAAAACCCAAAATCAAATATCAAAAACCAAAATGACATATCAAAAGTCAAAAATTTTAAAAATTTTTTGCGAAAGCAAAATACCAAAATTTTGTATTTTGCACTTTGCATTTTACATTTGAGCGAAGCGATATGAAGGTACGGGCTTCAGTTAAGAAAATTTGCGTTTCCTGCAAAGTCGTCCGGAGAAAAGGGCGGCTTTACGTCATTTGTTCGAACCCCAAGCATAAGCAGAGGCAAGGATAATGAGAATAGCGGGCACCAACATTCCGGATGAAAAAAGGCTGGAGATAGCCCTCACTTATATTTACGGAATCGGGCGGCCTACCGCCGTAAAAATTTTAAAGGAAGCCCAAGTGCCGGTTGAGCGCCGTCCGAAAGAGCTGAAAGGGGCGGAAATTAACCGGCTGCGCGAAACCATTGAAAAAAATTACAAAGTGGAAGGCGAGCTTAGGCGCGAGATTTTGCTGAACATCAAGCGGCTGAAGGACATCTCAAGTTATCGCGGCTCGCGTCACGTCCGCTCCCTTCCGTCCCGGGGGCAGAGAACCAAGACTAATTCCCGGACCAGGCGCGGCAATGTCAGAAAGACGATGGGGTCGGGCAAACGAAAACTCGAGAAAAAATAGTTCACCCTCCCAAACTTTTCAGCAAACATGTTTAGAAAATTTAAATTATGTCAACTTGTAAGTAGCTTATCTCGCGGTAAGGTTTATTGGTGTAAAAAGTTAGGCGGGTAAATGGGCAAAAAACGCATAATCACAAAAGGCACGTCGGGCGTGGACCAGGCCCTAAAAGCCCGGGCGCTTTCCCGCCTTACCAAAAAGAAATTCTCTTTCGGCGTCTTGAACATTCTCTCGACCTACAACAATACCCTGGTTTCGCTTACGGACGAGAAGGGAAACGTGATTTTGTCTTCTTCGGCGGGCGCCATGGGATTTTCCGGAACGAGAAAAGGCACGCCCTATGCCGCGTCCAAGGTGGCGGAGTTTGTGGCGGAGAGAGCGAAGCTCATCGGCGTCAAGGATGTCGGCGTCAAAGTCAAAGGAATCGGGGCCGGGCGGGAGTCGGCCATTCGCTCTTTCGCGGCGCAGGGCTTCGGCATTCAATCCATTTCGGATTTGACGCCCATCCCGCATAACGGACCCAAGCCCCCTAAACCGAGGAGAGTGTAGCATGCGCATCAGTTGCAAAATTTGTCGCCGTTTGGGCCTGTCTGTTTGCGGGAGGGAAAAATGCGCCTTCAAGCGCAAACCCTATCCGCCGGGGGTCCACGGCCGCTCGCGGAGGCGCGGCGGGAGAGGGGGCGGTTCGGAATACGGCGTGCAGCTGCGCGAGAAGCAGAAACTTAAGTTTATGTACGGCCTTAGAGAAACCCAGTTCAAAAATTACGTTCTGGAGGCTGAGCGCTTAGGGGAGGCGAGAGTGAAACTCATGCAGATTTTGGAATCGCGTCTGGACAATACCGTTTTCCGGCTGGGACTTGCCCCTTCCCGCATCATGGCCAGGCAATTGGTATCCCACGGGCACATTATGGTAAACGGCAGAAAAGTGTCGATCCCTTCCTTTCGGACAAAAAAGAATGACGTTATTTCCGTTCGCCCCCAGAGTTCTTCCAAGGGCATGTTCCGCGATTTGGAGATGTATTTGAAAAAATATCAAACCCCGCCCTGGCTGGCTTTGGATAAGGATAAGCGGGAGGGCAAAGTATTGGGGTCGGCGGATATAGCCGATCCGGCCCTGGAACAGAATATTAACCTGGGAGCCATCGTCGAATTTTATTCGAGATAAATTATTAACCCCGACGTAAAGTCGGGGTCCCGACCGAAGCGTCGGGATTTACCAGTTAAACGATTGAGTTATGATTTATACCATCAACATTCCCTCCCGGCCCCGGGCGGTCTCGGAGGAAGGATTTAAAGGAGTTTACGAAATCGACGCCCTGCACCCGGGCTATGGGCATACGCTCGGAAACAGCATCCGCCGCGTTTTGTTGTCGTCCTTGTCGGGCGCGGCGATAACCCGGGTCCAGATCGGAGGCATTTCGCATGAATTTTCCACCCTGCCCGACGTGAAGGAGGACATGATTTCCCTCCTCCTGAACCTCAAGCAGGTGCGGTTTTTGATGCATGCGGACGATCCGCAAACCATCCGCCTCTCGGTCAAAGGCGTCAAAAAAGTCACGGCCAAGGATTTTGAGGCGCCGACCCAGCTTGAAATCGTGAACCCGGACACCCCGATCGCCACTCTTACTTCCAAGGACGCCAAACTTGAGATTGAAGCCCGGGTGGAGAGGGGGCTCGGCTACGTTCCGAGGGAAGTTTTAGAGAAGGAAAAATCCGACATCGGCAGTCTGACCCTGGACGCGGTTTTCACGCCGATTCGCCGGGTGCACTATGAAGTCGAGAACATGCGCGTCGGGGAGCGCACCGACTATAACCGCCTGCGCTTCACGATTGAAACGGACGGGACCATCCTGCCACGCGAAGCTTTTTCCAAAAGCATCGATATTTTGGTGAAACAGCTGGAGGCGCTCTCGTTTTTGCAGGAAGAGAAAAAAGCCGCGAAGATTTTGGAATCCGAACCGGAAGCAG
Organism: uncultured Candidatus Saccharibacteria bacterium; assembly: GCA_964590055.1. Taxonomy (GTDB): domain Bacteria; phylum Patescibacteriota; class Minisyncoccia; order JACPKW01; family UBA11713; genus CAZPXU01. The sequence goes on from CAZPXU010000046.1 coordinate 2,956, forward strand.
CCGAACCGGAGGCGGAGAGCGTTGCGGTCGAGGATTCCCTGAAAATTCGAATCGAGGATTTGGGGCTCTCGGGCCGCGCCCAAAACGCCCTGGCCAACGCCGGCATCCGAACGGTCGGGGGAGTGGTGAAAAAAAGCCGCGAGGACCTTTTGGAATTGGAGGGCATCGGCGAGAAAGCCGTCTCGGAGATAGAGAAAGCTTTAAAGGATTTGGGGCTTGAATTGCAGGCTTAGACGATGCGCCACAGAAAAAAAGGCCGAAAATTCGGGAGAGTTCGAAAAGTGCGAAAGGCCTTTCTGCGCTCGCTTCTTCGCGCCTTGGTCTTGAAGGAAAGAATACGGACCACGGAGGCGAGGGCGAAAGAGATCCGGCCCCGGGTGGAAAAACTTGTGACGCTGGCGAAGAAAAATACGCTTGCCGCGCGCCGCCTGGTGGCAGCGAGATTGGACCGGGATTCGGCGAAAAAGATTTTCTCCGTCATCGCGCCCCGCTACGAAAAGCGTCCCGGCGGATACACCCGGATTGTCAAACTGCCGCCGCGCTCGTCGGACCGGGCCAAGATGGCCATAATCGAGTTTGTGAAATAAAAAATGAGCATCGCCGACTTGACTTTGGACGTGAAAAATAGATCCCTGGGGCGCGCGGCTTCCGAGGTAGCCGTGCTTTTGCGCGGGAAAAACCGCCCGGATTTCGAGCCGCGGATAAGGCCCTCGCACAAAGTGAAAATCCTGAACGTGGCCGGACTTAAGATCCATCCGACGAAACTTCGCACCAAGACCTACACGCGCTATTCCGGGTATCCCGGCGGGCTTCACAAGGAAAATCTGGGCGATTTATTCAGGAAAAACCCGCGGGAAGTTTTCCGGCGCGCGGTCTGGGGGATGCTTCCGAAAAACCGCTCCCGGAAGCACATCATCAAAAACCTAAAGTTTGAATAAACTATTAAACTATGGACTATCAGCTATAGACTATTCCTATGCCTCCCAAGAAAAAACCTGCGGTCAGACCGGCAAAAAAACCCGCAAAAGCTCCGAGCGAAACTGCGGCTCGAGCTCGCGTTGAAGCCGCCGCCTCCCAGCGCCCCGCCTCGCCGACGGGCCTGCCTCGGCAGGCAGGCAGGTATATAGAGACCGTCGGGCGCAGAAAAACCTCCGTCGCGCGCGTGAGGGTTTTTCCGGGTTCAAAGTTTTCCATAAATATAAACGAGAAGCCCCTTGAGAGCTATTTTCCGACTTTTGAATTGAAAAATATCGTGGAAGCTCCGTTTACAAAACCCGGCCTCAAGCCGACTTTTTCGGTAACGGTCAAGGTCAAGGGCGGGGGAATCCACTCGCAGGCGGAAGCCGTTCGGCATGGTATCTCGCGCGCTCTTGAAATCCACGACCCGGCTTTGCGAAAAATTTTAAAACCCCTTGGCTTCTTGAAACGCGACCCCCGGATGAAGGAACGAAGAAAGTTTGGTTTAAAGAAAGCGAGGAAGGCCCCGCAATGGGCCAAGAGATAAGCCCCGCATAAATCTCGCTGTCGCTCGATTCTGCGGGGTCCTCAATTTTGCAACTGCTCGAAAGCTCGCAGGCAAAATTGGGAAAAGAACGCCGCAAATTCGGCCTCAAAAAAGCCCGCAAAGCCCCTCAATGGGCGAAGAGATAAAAACGCATTGTGCGCATGCGCACCAGAGAAAATAATTACGCTTTCATAGATAGTCAAAATTTAAATCTGGGAGTTCAATTTCTCGGCTGGCAGCTTGATTTTTTAAGATTCCGCAGATATCTTCTGGAGAAATATAGCGTTACGACAGCTTATCTTTTCATAGGCTTTGTTCCGGCAAATCAGGACTTGTATTCCTCTCTCCAAAAAATGGGCTATGTGCTTGTTTTCAAACCGACCATTCCTGACAAAGATGGGCATATTAAGGGAAATATTGATGCCGACCTCGTTCTACAAGCGATGGTCGATTATGAAAAATATGATCAAGCGGTCATTGTTACCAGTGATGGCGATTTCTACTCTTTAGTAAAATATCTCTACGATAGAAAGAAGTTAAAATTTGTAATGAGCTCTTATGTAAAAACTTGTTCTGTTTTATTGCGGAAAGCCGCGCGAGAACGGATTATTTTTATGAATAATCTGCGCAAAAAACTTGAGTATAAAAGAAAAAGCACCGCCTAAGGACAGAACCTTTGGAGGTGCTTCTTCATGTGAATTCTATAGTAAGGTTAGCAAATCCACGTGATTTTTCAATACTACGAAATTCACAA
>CAZPXU010000047.1:0-4815 GCA_964590055.1 uncultured Candidatus Saccharibacteria bacterium
CGCTTTTTTGACGTCTTCCTTGGAAGCGTCCCGCGCCACTCCTAAAATTTCGTAATAATTCTTGGGCATGCCGATTGTAAGAAATTAATTTAATCTCAAATAGCGCTGGGTGAGGGAACGCTCGTCAAAGGCCAGAATTCCCGCTCCCAACCCCAATGTTACCAAAAGCCAGGCAATAAGCACACTCGCCCATCCTATAATTACGGCCAGCGAGCGCAAGACGACAAAGATTCCCAAAGTATAAACCGCCGGCAGATACTTTTTAAAACCGCCGAAGCGCTCTTCCGCGCTTTGAATCAAGTAAGCATAGAGCGCCTCGCCCACTTTTATATCCCCTTTTATTTTGACGCCCAGCGACTTGGAAAGTTGCGCGCGCGCTTCGGCCAAGAACCGCTCCCGCTCCGGCTTCAGAATTTGGCTGAGGTCAACCCCGAGCTCTTTGGGGAGAGAAGCTAAAATTGCTTCGTCCACGGTTTTATTCAAATCAGGAACGGGAAAAGGGAGCACGAAATCAAACGGAATACTTTTGCCGATGAGCCCAAAAGCTTGCTCAAAAACCCTCTCCGGCAAAATATCTTTAAAACCGACGACGCCCTCGGCGGGATACAAGAAAACAGCGAAGCCAAAAGCGGCGAAGGTCAAAAATAGCGGAATGCCTTTTCGCAAAACCGGGACAAGGGAAAGCGTCAAGCGCGCTTCCGCTTCGCGCCTGACCCGAAGCGCCGGAAGCAACGTTAAAAACGAAAGCGCCAGAATAAATAAAAACGAGCGCGAGCTTAATTCAAAGAAAAATAACATGGCGAGCCCGCTCAAAAACACCGCCGCCGAGGGAAGCCAGACCGGCGAGAGTAAAAAAGAAAGCCCTAAAAAAGCGAGATGCAGACTGAAGATGGCGAGCGCCCAGAAAAGAAGCGGCCCCTCGCCGGCAACAACGGCTCCCTGGAGCGAAAACCAGAAAGCCGCCCCCGCGATTACCGTCAACAAGGCCAGGATGAATTGTGACTTTGCAATCACTTCATTATTTCTCTTCTTCCGGCGGCCGGTCTTCTTTTACGTCCTCGTACTGGGCTTCGGATACCTTCCCATCGCCGGCGGCATCGGAAGCGGGGTTTTGTTTGTAAAGCGCCTCGCCAATCTTCTGGAGAGACGAGGAAAGCTCCTGGATTTTGGCCTGAATCTCGCGCGCCTCGGCCGCGCTCTCGGCCGCCTTCTTCAGAGCCGCGATGTTTTCCTCAATATCCTTCCGAATTTCGGCGCTCACTTTCTCTCCGGCATCCCGGAGCGCTTTCTCGGCGTTGTAGACAATCTGGTCGGCGGCGTTTTTGGCTTCAATCAACTCGCGCTTTTTCTTGTCTCCGACGGCATGGAGTTCGGCATCGCGCTTCATTCTCTCAATTTCATCCTTGGAAAGCCCGGTCGAGGCCTCAATCCGGATCGACTGCTCCTTGCCAGTGGCCTTGTCTTTGGCGCGCACCTGCAAAATTCCGTTGGCATCGATGTCAAAGGACACCTCAACCTGCGGCAGGCCCCGGGGAGCCGGGGGAATGCCGTCCAGAATGAAGCGCCCGAGGGTTTTGTTGTCCTCAGCCATCTCGCGCTCGCCCACGAGGACGTGAATTTCAACCGAAGTCTGGCCATCCGCCGCGGTCGAGAAAACCTGCGTTTTGGAAACGGGAACCGTCGTGTTTTTTTCTATTATTCTCGTCATCACCCGCCCTAGGGTCTCGATCCCCAGCGCGAGAGGCGTTACGTCCAGCAGCAGAACGTCCTTAACGTCACCCTGCAAAATTCCGGCTTGAACCGCCGCTCCCATCGCCACCACTTCGTCGGGATTGATGGATTTGTTCAGCTCCTTCCCTCCGAAAAGTTTTCTGACCTCTTCTTGAATCAGGGGCATCCTGGTCTGCCCCCCGACCAGAATAACCTCATCGATGTCGGACAGCTCAAAGCCCCCCGATTTCACGGCCCGGCGCGCGATTTCAATCGAACGCATCACGTCATCCCGCACCAGATTTTCAAGCTGGGAGCGGGAAAATTTCATCAATAAGTGTCTCGGCCCGGAAGCGTCCGAGGTTATGAAAGGAATGTTGAGCTCGGCCTGAACGGTCGAGGACAATTCATGCTTGGCCTTCTCCGCCGCCTCTTTCAGGCGCTGGAGCGCCAGGGCGTCTTTGGCGAGGTCAATCCCCTGCTCTCTTTTGAATTCCGAGACAATCCAGGAAATTATTTTCTGGTCGAAATCATCTCCGCCCAAATGCGTGTCGCCGTCCACCGCCCGGACTTCAATCGTATCCGCCGAAACTTCCAAAACCGAGACGTCGAAAGTGCCGCCTCCGAAATCATAAACTAAAATCTGCTCGTCTTTCTTGTTGTTGAATCCGTAAGCGAGGGCCGCAGCCGTGGGCTCGTTTAAAATCCGCTTGACGTTAAAGCCCGCGATCTCTCCCGCGTTTTTGGTGGCCTGCCTTTGGGCGTCGTCGAAATAGGCCGGCACCGTGATGACGGCGTCCGTGATTTTCCCGCCGAGCTTCGCCTCGGCGTCCTTCTTCAGCTTCTGCAAAACCATCGCTGAAACCTCCTCCGGCCGATGCCATTTTCCCCCCATCTCCGCCTCCACGCCGCCGTTTGCGGATTCGCGGATTTTATACGGCAGGAGAGTTTTGTCTTTTTGAACTTCCGGGTCGGAAAATTTTCGCCCGATGAGGCGTTTCACGGAAAAAATCGTGTTTTCGGGGTTGGTCACGGCCTGGCGTTTGGCCAAAAGCCCGACTAAGCGCTCTCCGGCTTTCGAAAGCGCGGCAATGGAAGGCGTGGTCCTGGCGCCCTCGTCGTTTTCCAAAATCTTCGGCTCTCCGCCTTCGACAATCGCCATGGCGGAGTTGGTGGTTCCCAAATCAATTCCCAAAATTTTCGGCATATTTTTATTTGTTTGACTTTAGATTGTAATATCCTATAATACTCTACGACTAAAACAAAGTTCTTATCACGAAGGGAGGGTTATGGGAACAGCATTTCATAAGCGGCATAACGGCAGTCTGCGAAGAAAGATCATCAGAAGGTTAAGGAGGTCCCTGGAACAAACTGTCACGGAGAAGAGAAGAAAGCTGAACCGGGCCCAGAAAGCGCTTCTAAGGCGCGTCCTGGCGAATTGGAACGAACAAGGCACTTCCGATTCTCTCAATATCCCGGTGAACAAGCGCGAGGCCGGCCTGTTCACGGTGGATTTCAAAAGTCGCGCGGACGCCGCCATAAGGACAAAAACGAGGAAGCACCTGGAAACCGGAATCAACTTGACCGATCTTCAAATTTTCATCAGGCCCTCCATCCGCACCACCTAGCTTCTTGGCCTTTCACCTCCGCCCGGGGCGCGATTCGTCGCACTTCGGGCTTTATTTTTTAAGAACTCCCACTTTTACTTTGGCGGGCCGCAGCACCCTGTCATATAGCCGCCACCCTTTCTGCAATTCTTCTATAACCGCGCCGTCTTGGGCCCCGTCGGTCACCTCTTTTGTCTCAAGTGCCTCGTGCTCTACAGGGTCAAATTTTTTCCCGGCGCTTTCAATCGGCAAAACCCCGCGGCTTTTCAAAAATTCCCTAAGCTGGGAATAAATCTGCTCCATGCCCTCGCTCGGCCCGCCTGCCGGACGGGCAGGTTTCAGCTTCAGGGCAAGTTCCAGCGAATCAGCCACCGCCAGAATTTCATACAAAATCCCTTCCTCGGCGTATTTCAGAAATTCCGCCCGCGCCTTCTCCTCGTCCTTCCTCGCGTTGATAAAATCCGCCTTGGCCCTCTGCCAGCCCGCCAGATACTCGGTTTTCTCTTTCTGGCATTGCTTCAGCTCCTCTCTCAATTTTTTAAGCTTTTCTTTCAGTCCTTCATCCTCAAGCGCTTCTTCGTCCGTCTCCAGCTCGATTTCGTCATTCGCTTCCTCGCTTGCCCGTTCCTCCGGCGGGCTCATAATTCCTGGTTTAAAACCGCGAAAACGCGCTCGTAATTCATCCGCTTGGGCCCGATGGAAAATATAACCACGTTTCCTATTTTGTCGTTTTTAAACTTCAGGGAAACCGTGCTGAAGCGTGATGCGGGGGAAAAATCGTTTTCCGCGCCGATAAACGCGGCCGGTCGGTCCATCTCGGAACGCTTCAGGCATATTTGGGCGAATTTATCCAAACGGTCCACCAGGCGCGCAAACTCAAGCGAAAGGTCGTGATTCTCGAATTCCGGCTCGCGCATGACTTCCTCAAACCCGAAACCAACGGCCCTCGTTCTCCGCCAGCCGGCGGAGCCGAAAGCCGCGACAGCGGTAAAAAGGCCCAAGTGCTGGGCGAGCGCCTGCCCGAAACTCTCAAAAGGCTCGTGCCGCAAACCCGCGAATATTTCTTTTTCTTTCCGCTGGGGCTCCAGGCGCTCCATCAGAAAATCCACGAAATAGCGGTAGGCCTTGTCGGTGGGCACCCGGCCCGCCGAAGTGTGCGGTTTTTCCAGAAAACCTTCGGTTTCAAGTTCCAGCATGGCGTTGCGGATGGTGGCGGGGGAAACCTCAAATTCCCCGGCTTCGCAAATCCGCCCCGAGGACACCGGCAAAGCGCTTCGGACATAGTCCCGAACGATAAAATCAAGAATATGCGCTTCCCGTTCCCCCAGTTTCGCCATTCCCCCAGTATACCAATTAGCACTCAAAGGTCAAGAGTGCTAAATACCAATATAGATTTATAATATGTTCTAATGTAGGTGGAGGTGAAAAATGAGCCATGACCTTTATTGCCCTTTAGATTATGGATATTGTCCTTTGTGCACGATAGAGGAATCAGTTC
>CAZPXU010000047.1:4825-5210 GCA_964590055.1 uncultured Candidatus Saccharibacteria bacterium
GAATAATTTATCCAACCGGGCTTCCAAATTTTGAAGTCAAACTTCAATCAACGGCTCAACGCCGTTGAGCCGTTTTATGGCTAAAGTTAAATTTTCTCATAGTAAACGCCACGGCCCTCTCTCCCCGCCTGCCTTATCCGCCCCTCTTTTTCAAGCTCCTCCAGATACCTCGTCGCCGTGGCGTCCGAGACGCCCAAGAGCTTTTGAACATCATCGTTGGTAAGTTTATCGCGCGAGGCGAACAACTCAAGAACTTTTCGCAAATTCTCCTCTTTTTGCCTGGTTTGCTTCTTCAACATTCCAACATTCTGCAGAATGTTGGAATGTTGCGGCTTGGTCTTGGCGGTAAAAATCCGCACCGCCGCCCCTCCCGCCAAAGCTCCTA
>CAZPXU010000048.1:0-4720 GCA_964590055.1 uncultured Candidatus Saccharibacteria bacterium
AAGATGATGGAGCGCCTCTTCGAGGGCGCGCCCGATAATTTCCCGCTTCCTAAAGTCGGCGATATTATCGAAGGCCGCGTTATCAAAAAAAGCGCGCGTAATTTATATATTGATTTGAGCCGCCTCGGCACCGGCATTGTTTACGGCCTGGAATTTATCGAGGCACAGGACATGATAAAAGGCCTCAAGCCGGGCGATACCGTTTTCACGAAAATCACCGATTTCAATAACGAAAACAATTTTATAGAGCTTTCCTTGATGGCCGCCCAGAGTCAGAAAACCTGGGACATTCTCAAAGGCCTGCAAAGAAACGCCGAAATAATCTCCACAAAAATCCTTGATGCCAACCGCGGCGGCCTTATTGTCGAAGTCCAGGGCGTACAGGGTTTCTTGCCCGTGTCCCAGCTTAACGCCGAGCACTACCCGCGCGTTGAGGGCGGCGATAAAAATAAAATTTTGGGAGAACTCCAAAAGTTCATCGGCCAGTCTTTCAGCGTGAGGATACTGGACCTTGACCCGAAAGAAAATAAACTAATTGTTTCCGAAAAAGCCGCGGTCAAAGAAGAACTCAAAAAAGCCATTTCAGGCTATAAAATCGGGGATACGGTTGACGGCGAAATTTCCGGCATCGTCGATTGGGGCGTTTTCATAAAGTGGCTCGCGCCGAGCAGTGAAAATCTTGAGGGTTTGGTGCATATTTCGGAACTGGACTGGCAGCTTATCGAAAACCCAGCTGACTTCGTGAAAGTCGGGGATAAAATAAAGGCGCAAATAATCGACATTGTTTCGGACAGGATTTCCCTTTCAATAAAACGCCTGAAGCCGGATCCTTGGAAGCTGGCTTCGACTTATTTTGAAAAAGACGCGGTTTACGAAGGCGCGATCACGAAATTCAATCCTTTCGGAGCGTTCGTGGAACTGCCCTGTCCCGCTACGCGGGATCTCTCGAAGGGAGACCAGAAAGGCAATCTTATACAAGGCCTTTGCCATATTTCGGAATTCGGTTCTGACGAGATTATGAAATCGACGATTGAACTCGGTAAGAAATATAAATTCAAACTTCTCAGCTTTGAGCCCAACGAAAGGCGCATGAGTTTAAGTCTCGCAAAAGAAGAGAAGTAGTAATTATAAAAATAAAAGGCCCCTCAGACAGAATTGTCTAAGGGGTTTTGGTTTAACTGGCGGCCGCGGTCTCGGGTTGCTTTACCCATCGTTGCCAAACGGGATCCCAGACGCCAGCCAGCGGCTTGTACCGTTCAACCAGCTCTTCGTCGCTTGCCTCCTCGAGAGGCTTGGCAGTGCCCTGTGCCTGGAGCGCGCCGACAAGCAAGTCGTAAGTAAAATCGCCGACCTCTTCCCGGTTGATCTTGTGGATGAGGTCTCTGAGATTCGGAATCAGCTTGCAGAAATTCTTGCCGGCGGCATGAAGCGTCGCAATAATTCGCTGCCTAGTCGAAAAGTAAATGCCCGCTCTGTTCTCTTCGATAACAACTCTGCCGACCTTTTTGATGGCTAGCGGCGCTGTAAGAATGTCTTCGAGCGTCGCGAACATCACGCGACCGGTCTCATTAACTTCGGAAACCCTCCTTAATTTATTATCCAGCGGTTCCAGTAAGAAAGTCCAAACGGTATTGGGAAGGGGGGTAGTCCAAGGCTTCGGCTCGCAAACAAACGCGCCATCCTCGTACGGACCCATAATAGTCGGTAGTTTTATCACAACACCCTGGCAAGGTTCAAATTCCTGATACTTTATTGCGATACCGGCTTCATCCTGAACTTCCCGCATAACCGTCTCAAAAAGGGTCTCCCCGTTTTCGCCGCCGCCGCCGGGCAAGTCATCGCCTTCCGGCTTACCCTTTTTGCCATCGGGCCCCGGCGGATCAGCTTTACTGTGAATTAAACTAACTCGCGGAGGTTCTTGATCTTCATATAAAACAACGGCCTTACAAGTATGCGTTTCCCGTGGTTGATCCACTTTGGATCGCTCCATATTATTAAAGAGTTCTCCGCTATCTGCCCCGCGCTTGCGGGGAAGACCACAGATTCGGATTGCTTAAATAATACATACTTTAGTACTTTTTGTCAAATGTAAAATTTCCTGTTTAAAATAGGTCCGGCCTCATGAGGCCGGACCTATTCGAATTTGGGGATAAAATGGGGATAAAAATTGACATATACCAAACAGATGTCAATAGGTATTGACAAGATTAAATAAATATGATATATTTAAGGCACTTAGTTCCTACAACAATGGGTTTAGCTTTCCGGGGCCATAGCGGTTCCCGGAGGTTAAAACCCACCAAATGTCCCTAAGTTCTCGCCGTCGAGCGAGACAGGGATAGGAGGTGCCCTATGGCAGGCAAGGGTGTTCGAAACCCGGACGAGCGGTTCGCCGATGCGGTCAAGACCGGCATCGAGAAGCTGGCCAGCGACCTGAACGTCCCCCTGGCCAAGGCGATGGGCCTCACCAAGGCCTATTTCCTGGAGCGGAACACCGTCCAGGCCAAGGTGACGGCGGCCAAATTCGAGCACGCCTATGGCGAGATCACCGCTATGTACCGTGCCCAGACCGAGGAGGAGAGGGTCGAGGCCAGCGACACCGGCGGCCGCCTGCCCCTCTCCAGTGGTGCCCAGGACAAGTGGGATCTCAAGGCCCAGTCCCCGTACTACAAGGCGTTTTCAATCCAGGACGTGCGCGACCGCTTCGCCGGCAAGATCAAGGCCGGCGAGGAGATCACCGAGCAGGACTTGGACACGCTCAAGGCCGAGAAGGAGGCCGAAAAGGCCGCCATCGCCAAGCTCGTGGACGCCCGGGACGACGGGGCCAAGGAGCTCTGCGGCTCCCCAGCCCACCCGGACAACGTGGCCAAGGAGTTCCAGCTCGTCGCCAAGTTCCGCATCGAGCGGGGAAATGAAGGCGCCTGGAGGCGCAAGAAGCATGCCCAAGGTACCGACGATATGGAGTACGGAAACGTGCTCGTTGTCGGTGACCAGATGGTCTTCTACGACGACTCATGTCGTCAGGCGGCCTGGGACGTGATCAAGAAGGCCAAGGATGACCTCGCCAAGAACGGCCCGACGATGCGTGCGGCGATTGCCGCGGAGCAGGACCTGACCAAGAAGGCCGCGCTCCAGGTAGAGTTGGACGAGCTCACCGAGCTCGCCAACACCAAGTTGACTTTCTACAGCCGCGCCGGCGCCCAGCGCAAGATCGGCGCCATCACCAAGGCCGAGCAGAAGAACTCTGCCCTGGTCGACCAGGTGAAGGCCGCGGGCAACCGCGTAGGCGGCTCACGCTACTCGGGCCCCCGCGAGTCCAAGATGGACCGGCTCAACGCCAGGTTCGGCCGGGGCGGCAGATAGCCCTTCGACGGACTCAGGGCGGGTCCGACCTCCTTCGGCCATAGCCTACGGGCGAGGCCAACCCCGCCCACCCGCCTACGCTAAAAGCTACGGCGGGCACGCGCCCCTCCGCCCTTTCTTGTTAATGAAGCCCAAAATTTTCAAATGTTAAATGCAGAAAATTTTGTAAGCTGAATTAACCCGCCGAAGTTTTAACGAAGGCGGATAGAATCAGAGATTTAATGAATAATATTTAGACATTTAAAGATTTAAATATTATTCACTAGATCTTTGTGAACTGAAGAGAATCCCCCGAAAACCCAAAACCATTTAGAACAGGCCGCCTATAGCTCTCGCGAGCTTCGGCGAGCCAAGGAGGAACGGTCGTGAAATTCACAGCGCTTGGAGGAGGGATCCCCTTGGGGGGGTCGCATCATCTGTTAGAGTTTGAAGAAGGTATGCGCCTGGCAATTGACCACGGCGCGATCCAGAGCCAGGGCGGGAAAGTTTCACCGCCGCCGATGGCCCAAGGACACATTGACGCCCTTCTCCTGACGCACGGGCACTTTGATCACATAGGGATGCTCCCCCGATTTGGGAAGATGCACCCCGAGACGCCTGTTTACGGCACGGAAGTCACCCGGCGATTTGCGGCAATGTTACTGCAAGACTCGCTGGAAATCACCCGCAAGAAAATCGAAGCCGGCGAGAACGTCCAAGCGTATTTCAACACCGCGGATGCTGTCCGGGTGTTGACACGCCATGAGCGATACAAGCAGGTCCTTCGGCCAGAATGGTTCGAACTGAAACCCGGCTGGAAGATTCGCTTCAAGCCCAACGGCCATATCAACGGCTCAGCCAGAATCCAGATCATCACCCCTGCGGGCCTTAAGCTGGAGCATTCTGGCGATATCTGCTTTAATGATCAACCAACTATTAAGGGCGCCGAGACAGACGATTTTCGGCCCGACATCCTGATCACGGAGGCCACCTACGGCGACAAGGATCCGCGGCTAAGCCGCGCCGAGGAAGAGAAGCTGTTTATCGCACGCGTTATCGAAGTAATCAAAAGGCGACACGTTTTCGGCGTTAGCAGCAAGTATTTCGGCCAGGTCCTGATCCCCGACTTCGGGATCAAAGGACCGAACACGGCCATTATGCTCGCGCGTGGTCTGGCCGAAGCCGGCATTGACATCCCGGTCCACATTGACGGGATGATCCGCAAAGCGGCCCGCATTATTTACGGGTCAAGCGAGTGGGATTCCAGCAATCGATCTGTGCCATTTCCCGACAATATCATCAGCATGCCTGACGGGCGTGAAGGCCACGACTACCGCCAACGCCTTTTGGCTGGCCCCGCCATTGTTCTGGCATCCCA
>CAZPXU010000049.1:0-4507 GCA_964590055.1 uncultured Candidatus Saccharibacteria bacterium
GGGATAGCCGTGTTCCCATAATGGCAAACTCGGTGAGGCAACCACTCTTATTGAATTTATAGTATCGTTATTTGGTAAAGAACCAACTATGTTTGTAATTTTTACTCTATCCAAAAGATTAAGCACTCCAACTTTGAGATTCTCAAGAAAAATATTTTGAGGATAATTATTAGAATAAATTCTTAAATTACCGGAAGATTTATCGCGCAAGTAATCATAGATTGGCAATAATTCCTGAACCGATGGAATGGGTTTATTTTTGACGTAATCAAATAAGCTAGCGTAGCCAGACTTTTTTGCCTCTCTCGAAAGAATAGATTTCATTACCCTATCAGAAAATTTCAAATCGCTTTCTCCGCCCTCCCACATTAAATACGCCTTCGGCGCTCCCAAATGCGGCGTGCCTAAAAAGATCAACTGGTCAACGTCGTTTTCGTAGCGAGCGGACTGAATGTATTGACGGGCCACGAGGCCGCCCATGGAGTGCGCGACCAAATCCACTTTGGCGCACTGACAAATGCCCTGGACTTTGTTGATTTCATCCCGAAGCTCCAGGGAAGTGGACGCGTTCGAGCGCGTCGAGGTCGTACTCCGCATCGTAGTAAGAAGGTAAAGTGAATACATCAACCCCCTCGGTATATCCGTTCGCTTTCAGGGTTTCAATCAAATCGTCATAGGTGTGGAAAATCGGGTCAATCAACCAGACGCCGTTTTTGTCCGAGGAGCCCAAAATGCCCGGGATGATCACCACGGGGTCAAGCTTTGCTTCTTTATTTACGGAAAATTTGGAGACGGCGTAGTCAATCTTTTCCGTTGGAAAATTAGTTCCGTTTTCCCAATGGGATATCCAGTTGGCAAAACCGCCTGATGATTCCACCTGGCCGGCATTTGCGAGCAGGAAAAAATAATCCCCGGTCCGGTCAAACCTGAATGGATTTTGCTCCGTCCAGTCGTCCCGGCAGGAATTTTGCTGCTGAAAACCGCCGCCGATTATTGTGGAACTTCCGACCACACCCTCATAGAGTTCCAGAGAATAAACTCCGCCCAAGGCGGTGTCGTAGCGCGCGGTGGCAAACCCCGGCAGAGAATCAAAATTAAGATTAACCCCATCCGCAGGAGAATTTATATGCGTCCCGTGGCAGGCAAAAACGCCCGAGGGGAAAAACAAAAAGGCGCCGAGGAAAAGGACGGCCCAGGCGAGTTTTCGCGGAAAAGCTCTCACGAATTCATTATACCGCTAATCGTTCCGCGTAAAAATGCGCAGGCCGCGCCACCAGATTTTAAAAGCCATCGAGGGCGGCAAGATGGACAAAAAATATTTCAAAGCCACAAAGCGCTTCAAAAACCACGGGACAAAGCCGGCCAGTTTCATGAAGCCGAGCTCCGCGAGAGCATACTTGCCGCCCAAGGGCACGATGAAACGCGAAACCTGGGGATGAAATTCAATCTCTCTCTTCCCGCCCAACCGGCCCGCCAAAAAATTGGACACATAGTGCCCCTGCTCTATCGCCGTCTGGGCGGTCATGGGCATGGGACCGGATGCGCCCGGAGCGACGCAATAAGCAAGGTCTCCGATCACAAAAACGTTTTCGTGCCCCGCGGCGCGGAGGTTTTTATCCACCACGACGCATTTGTTTTTCTGAAGCGAGATGCCCTCCAGGTTCTCCGCCGCGCGGTTGGCCTTAACGCCCGCCGTCCAGACGAGAAGCGAGAAGGGAATTTCCCGCCCGTCTTTAAGAAAAAGTTTTTTATCCTTCACGTCCGAGATAAAACTCTCCAGCATAACCTCCACCCCGATTTTTTGGAGCCGCCCAAGGGCTTTTTCCCCGAACCAGGCGGCGGCCGAGGGCAAAAGACGCCCAGCGCCCTCCACCAAAACGAGTTTTATGTTCCGCGCGGGATGGCCGTGCGAGGCGGCGAGCTTGGGCAGGGCGAAAGCGAGCTCACCGGCAAGCTCCGAGCCGGTAAATCCCCCGCCGCCGATGACAACGGAGATGACTTCGTGCTTGCCTTCGGACAAAAAAAGTTCTTCCAGGGAGCTCCGGAGATTCAAGGCGTCGGAGGCGGTTTTGAATTCCTGCGATTTTTCGCCGAGGCGCGGAATATTGAAAAAATTGGTCTCGGAGCCGAGGGCGATTATCAAAAAATCATAGCCGAGACGCCCTGCCTTGCCGGCAGGCAGGCCCGAAGACAGGATGACCTCCCGTTTTTTAAAGTTCACGCCCGAAATCGCATCTTCCCTCACTTCCACATTCCGGCGACTTTTAAAAATATCATCAAAGGGAATCGCGAGCGTAGATTCGATGGCGAGAAAATCTTTTTTGTCCGGGACTCTTCCTTTCGGAAACACGGCGGCAGACAATTCATACATGTCGGGATAATAGGAGTGGCGGGATTTTTTATCCACCAGCGTTATTTTTGAATTCGGAATTTTTCGCGACAAATCAAGAGCGGCCCTAACCCCGCCGAAACCTCCTCCCAAGATAACGATTTTTTTACTTGCGGAATTTTTCATCTTATGCGGAGCCGGCGGTCAGATTTGAACTGACGACCTGCTGTTTACAAAACAGCTGCTCTACCGCTGAGCTACGCCGGCGAAATTTTATGAATGCCGTTCTTCTCTATCTTTGCCGGCAGACTTTTCCTCGCTCGGGCGCGCTTCGTTCTTCGCTCCGTTCAAAGTCTGCCAGTATTCGGATTTTTCTTCAACCTCCAAGTTTATGTGCTTGCCGCGAAGTTTGTCCGAGAGCCGGCCGAGTTTTGTCTCCAATTTCAAAACCAAAACCCGCGCTCGCCTCACCATTTTATCCGCCCATCTCCAAAAAGCCGGGAGGTGCACCTCGTAGAAACGAGACCGGAGCGGAATCAGATAGCGCTTGGAAAATTCGGCCCGGACGGAGGAGGACGACGTGAGCGCAAAGGAAAGTTCTTCGGGGGAAAGGTTTTTTACTTTCGCAAAATGCCGCATGAAGAGCGCCGCCGCTCCCGAAAACGTGATGATGAAAAGGCCAAGATATAAATAGAGCGCCATAATCAAAGCTCGAGCCGCGAGAAACGGGAGATTTCGATGTTTTCGCCGAACTTTCCGACGGCTTCTTTCAGAAAATCAGCGACGCTGATATCGAGCTTGCGGATGAAGGGCTGGGAGAGAAGCTCCGCCACGTCCCCCGGCGCCGAGGCCGCAATCTGCATGGCCAGCTCGTGGGCCAGCGCCTTGAACTCGGGAGATCTCGCCACGAAATCCGTCTCACACTTTAATTCTACCAAAACCCCGATGCGATCGGCGTGCACATAACCCTCGATAATTCCGGCCTTGGTCGAGCGCTCCGATTTTTTGGAAGCGAGCACGGCGCTCGCCTCTTTCAGATATTCGAGCGCTTTGTCAAAATCCCCCCGCGCGCGCTCGAGGGCCTGTTTGCAGGTCATGACCGAAACCCCGGTTTTGGCGCGAAGCTCCCGGATTTTTTCCTTGGAAATCATTGCTCTGATCGATTGTCCGGGGGAGGGGCGCTTTGAAGCCCGGCTTCGTAGGAGGCGGCAAGACGTTTTAAAATATATCCCACGCTTGCCGGCGAAGTGTCGTTGGCCGGAATGGGATAGTCCACTTTGTCCAAAGCGTTGTCCGAGGAGCAAATCGCCACAATCGGAAGTTTTACCTTAAGGGCCTCGTGAAAAGCCGTTTTTTCCTCGCCCGGGTCCACCAGCACAATCGCCGAAATTTCGTTTTTAAGACTGACGATGCCGGAGAGATATTTTCCCAAGGTGCCGAGCTCGCGCGAAATTTGGAGCTGTTCTTTTTTGGTGTATTTATCAATCTCCCCGGTCTCTTTCTTTCTTTTCAATTCCTCAAAATATTTAATGCGCTCCTTGAAAACCTTGGCATTGGTCAGGGTGCCGCCGAGCCAGCGCTCGGAAACGTACGGAAGGCCGAGTTTTTTCGCGGTTTCCTCAACCATGTTTTTTATCGAGGGCTTCGTGCCCACCCAGAGAACGTTTCTTTTGGCCTCGCCGAGTTTGGCCAAAAAGGCCTCGGCGGCCTTGAGTTTTTCGGAAACTTTCTCCAAATCGAAAACTTCGACGTTGTTCTTGATGCCGTAGATAAACGGAGCCATCGTCGGGTGACGCCTGGAGCGGGAATAGGCAAAATGCGTCCCCGCCCGGAATAGTTCCTCAAGCTCCTTGTTCCCGGCAAAACCCTTTTCGTTCTCCGGCGCGCCGGGCTCTTTAAGTTCGGCATCAATGGCCATGGCAATCAGTTTAACCCAAAACAAATATGCGCGCAATCCCTTGATTTCCAGGCACAAATCCTGCTATAGTGGATTGACATGAAAACCGACATTCACCCTAAATATTTTCCCCGGGCCCGGATTAAGTGCGCCTGCGGGAACGTCATAACCGTCGGCTCCGCCAAAGAAAATACCGAGGTGGAAGTGTGTTCGGCGTGCCATCCTTTTTTCACGGGCAAAGAAAAACTGATTGATACCGCCGGGCGCGTGGAAAAATTCAA
>CAZPXU010000050.1:0-4464 GCA_964590055.1 uncultured Candidatus Saccharibacteria bacterium
AATGGAGAGTCTTTTTAGCGGCAAAATCTTCCTTTAAATACCAATCTTGATTATAAAAGCAGGGCTCGGAGATTTTCGGGTCCAACCCATAAAACTCGCGCATTCGGACGAGAGTCAAAGGCTTTCCCCTTCTGTCTTTCGACGCTCCCAGAATCAAAATATGGCTCCGGCTGAACTTTTTCAGGGTTTCTATGGAAAACGGCACCGGAGGTATTTTTGAACTTATTTTTAGAATATTCATATTTTTAAGCTCCTCCGGGCCAAGAAAATTTTTCCTCATTATCTTTTTCGCTTCGGTTATCTCCATGAATCGCGCCATTTTACATATTTAATCCCGTCTTTACAACTGGCCACATCTTTTTTATATTTTTTAATTTTAGAAAACTCGCTCTCCAAAAGCTCTGCTAAAGACGGCGAGTAATACATGGCCGGCGAATTGTAAATCTTAATTTTCGTCTTTTTCCCCCGCATGGCTTTCAAAAAAGTGAGGAAGGCGCGGAATTGGTGAAAATGGGAGGCGACCAGAATTATTTTTTTCCAGGAACGGCCTTTGGCGAGCTTCATGATTTCCACAGCCTGCTCCCGCGTGTTCAATGATTTATCCTCCAGAATCAGATTTTTTCTCGGGACTCCGGCCCGGCGAAGTCTTCGGGCAAGTATCCGGGCCGGGAAACTGCCGCCTGACGGATTATTTAAACCGCCGGAGACAACGATGATTTTGCTCCAACCCTCCCGGAATAATCTCACGGCGTGGTCTGGGCGGCGATAATAATCTCCCTCCAGAACAACAATGGCGTCAGATTTTTTAAGAACATCATTGGAAACCAGAAGGGACAATAAAAGAGCTGGGGAGAGCTTCGCCATTTTAAGCGAGATGCGTCCAAAAAAGCGGCTGACCGGCCTTGATATTTTTTTTGGCGGCAAGGCCTATCACCTGTTCTTTATGCTTCGGCAAAATGCCCAAAGCCGGCCGCAGCTCCGTCAAATCTGATTTTTTGATGCGCTGGCCTTTCGAAATATTATTTTTCAAATAAAGCCCGCGGCGCTGGACCACTACCGTCTCGGATTCTTCCGGAACTACCTCTTTCACAGAACTGCCCAAAGCGCTCTCCAAAAGCCGCGTTTTTCTGACCATCTCTTTGAATTCCTGCGGTTCCATGGAGTGAGGGTGGTCGGGACCCTTGTCCTTGCGGCTCAAGGTAAAATGCTTTTCAATCACTTTCGCGCCCAAAGCCACCGCGCCCAAAGGAACTACGTCGCCCGGCGTATGGTCGGAATAGCCGGCAATGACGTTGAAAGCGTGCTGGTAGGTTTTTAAAACGTTGATGTTGGCGCTTTCTATTTTGGAAGGATAGTTGGTGATGCATTGGAGCAAAACCAAATTTTTATTTCCGGTCTCGGCAATCACCCTAACCGCTTCATCCACTTCCGCGAGAGTGGAAGCCCCTGTAGCCAAAACAACCGGTCGGCCTTTTCCGGCAACATAGCGGAGCATCTCGTGCCAGGTAATTTCTCCCGAGCCGATTTTGATGAAAGGGACGTTCAGGGAATCCAGCAAGTCCACGCCTTCAAAATCATAGGGGGCGGACGAAAATATGATGCCAACTTTTCGGCAATAATCGGAAATTTCCTTGTGCCATTTGCGCGGGAATTCAACCTCCCTGAAAACCTCGTGCACCGGGCGGCCCCAGGTGCCGTGAACTCCCCTAAGTTTCATTTTGGCAAACCCGCCGGGCGCAACTATTTTACGGGAGAGAAAAGTTTGGAATTTTGCTGCATCCGCCCCAGCTTCCTTCGCCGCCAAAACAAGTTTTTTGGCCTTCTCGAAACTGCCGTCAAAATTAGCTCCGATCTCCGCAATGAAAAAGGCGGGACATCCCTCCCCCATCCAGCGCTTGCCTATTTTAATTTTTTTCAGGAATGAAAAACCGCTTTTTGGCATAACTTATTAAACCTCTGGAGGATATAAATCGTAACAATTATGCTATCATAAATGTTATGAATACGCAAGATTTAAACCTCACCGCAGACGAGGAAAAAACGCTTGTGGGAATTTTGTATAATCATATAACCTACGCGAGCACACTGGAGGTGTTCGGAGGGTTAACCGCCGACGGTATAAAACGGCTCGAAACTTTGCGCAACATTCTCGCAAAACTCATAAAAAAATACGGGCTCGCCCAGACGCTGACCGAAGACGCTTATCTTTTGCTGGGGCTCAACGAATTCATCTCCCGCGAAACGCTGGAAAAATTGGCCCAGGGCCAAAACATGCATCTGAAAAAGCGGGCGGAATTTTTTCTGAAAAAACAAAATGGATAAAAATCTTCGCAATGTCGCGGCCATCGTGCTTGCTTTCTTTTTCATTTTTGCGGGATTCGGCACCGCCCAGCAGTATCTGGTAATACTTTTCTCCTCGCAAGGCCAGGGACATCTGGCCCTCTTCTCGCTTTTCATACTCTACGGAACGTTTCTGGTTTCCGGCATCTTCGCGGCAAACATAATCCCTTTTTTGGGAGGATTAAAGCGCTCTTTATTGCTGGGCGCTGCCACCTACGCCCTTTTTGCTTTAAGCGTCGCGTTTAATAACGCGCCGATTCTCTATGCCGCTTCGGCCTTGATCGGTTTTGGCGCCTCGCTCCTCTGGGTTTCCTCCGGACAAATTGTCGCGGACAGTTCCAATGAAATTACAGCCACTCGAAACTTCGCCTGGCGGCAGATCGGCTTATACCTCGGCAATATTTTCGGCATCAATGCCGGCGCGTATTTAATAACCGTGACTTCTTTTGAAAAAACTTATCTGCTCTTGGCAAGCTGCATCCTGCTTGGGGTTTCCCTTCTGCTTCTGGTCAAGCCGTCCGGCGGAGAAATTGAAACGAGGACTTTTAAACCCTTTTATATTTTCGGCCGTAGGATGCTTTTGTTGTTCCCGCTCGTCTTCGCGGCCGATTTTCTGCAAGCCCAGGTATTCACGGCCGTAAATCTCATTGTGGTGAAACTCTTGGGAATAGGCTTTATCGCGCTCATAGTTACGATTTTGAAAGTAAGCAACATCGCGGGGAGTTTTTCGAGCGGAATCTTGGCCGCAAAGCACGGCAAAGGAGGCCTGCTTTCGGCTTTTATCTTAATGGCGCTTGCCGGCTCCCTGTTTTTTATAAACGCCCAAACTTTTTATCCCTTGCTCTTGGGAGCGTTCTTAATGGGCCTGTCCATGGCGGCGATTCATCCGGTCGCGCTCGCCTGGCTTAAAGACGTCCTGCCCAGAGAAGAGTATCCTTACGCCCTGGGAACGTTTTACGTTTACTCCAATATCGGCGTGCTTGCGGCCATCGGTTCAAATTTGGCATTTTCCTCCAAAACAAGTTTTGCGCCCGGGATCATTGCCCTGGCACTGGCTCTTTTGGGCACAGCCCTTTTCAGCCGCTTAAAACCAAGCAACCTCTAAACTAATTTAGTGAGCTCCCGTATTTCCTCCGGTTTAAGCCAGGAAATATTGCAATCGCTGGTATAAACAAAATCCGCCGGGACGGAAGAATAAGATTTCAAATGTTCTCCGTTCCACCACTCATGGTCCAGGGGCTCCACCACGTAATGGGGGCCGAGGTCCCGCGTGCGCCTGATTTCGTCCGAGGTCAAAAGCGCTTCGTGAATTTTCTCCCCGGCGCGAACGCCGATGGTTTTTATTTCGCAATTCGGAGCGATGGCCAAAATCAAATCCTGGACTTTCATGCTGGGCACTTTGGGCACGAACACCTCTCCGCCCTTCATGCTCGAAAGCGCCGACATTACAAGCGAGACGGCATCCTCCAATTTCAGCCAAAAGCGCGTCATGTCTTCGTGGGTAAGCACGACCTCGCCGCGCCCCCGCTCCTGTAAAAGCGCCTCCACCAAACTTCCCCTGCTTCCGATGACGTTCCCGTAGCGGACCACGGAAAAATTCGGGCGCCCGGCCCAGCCGCGGTAGGAATTGGCCGCGATAAAAAGTTTTTCGGCGCACAGCTTGGTCGCTCCGTAAAGATTGATGGGATTTACGGCTTTGTCTGATGAAACCAGGAGCACTTTTTCTACTTTGTTATCAATTGAGGCATCTAATACATTTTGAGTGCCGAGCACATTGGTTTTAATCGCCTCCAGAGGATTATATTCCAAAGCGGGAACTTGTTTCAGGGCGGCAGCATGAACCACGATGTCGACTCCCGTAAAAGCTTTCTGGAGTCGAGGTAGATCCCGCACATCTCCCAGGAAAAAACGAATCCGCGGATCCGAAATTTGCTTTTGCATCTCGAACTGCTTGTATTCGTCGCGGCTGAAAACAATCAGCTTTTTAAGCCCACTTTTAAGCGCGGCGTCAACGAAATAACGGCCGAAAGAACCCGTCCCGCCGGTGACCAAAACCACTTTGTCCTTCAAAAATTCAAAAGGCATATTTCCCTGTTTTTATTAAAACCAGCAAGCATTGAAAAT
>CAZPXU010000051.1:0-4397 GCA_964590055.1 uncultured Candidatus Saccharibacteria bacterium
CCTTGTTCCAAAAAACATCGGCATAAAAATCGGGGACCGCATCATCTCCAATTCCGAACCCGCCTATCTTTTGGGACAAGTGGAACATCTCAAAGAACGGCCTTCCGAGCCGCTGATCGAAGTCAGGGTGCGCGCCCCCGTCAATTTAAGGGAGCTTCGCTATATCGAGTTAAGACCCTGATGAAAGTTGTCGAGCGAATTTTAATTTTTTTTCTGCTTTGGATCCTGGGGCTTGCGGCCGGCTGGGGCTGGTTTCTGGCCGGGGTTATTTTCTTATTGAGTCTTGATCCGGCCCGCTACGAGTATCTTCTTCTGGGAGCGATTTTTGACGCTACGCTTTTATTTCCGTCCGGTTTATTTTTAACCACCGTGTTTCTCTTAACGCTGGGGGCGCGGTTCCTCTCCCGCTATTTCGAAGCGGAAAACATTTCCAGCTTTCTGGTGAGGGCCGCCGGGCTTGCCGCCGCGTGTTGCGGCGTTCTATTTTTCTATTTCCTGGCCGGTTTCGGAGCAAGCGATTGGGTTTTCGCCGGCAAATTTGCGGCAGAATTTTTTCTAAAAACCGCGGGGACGGCAATATTTCTGACATTTCTTTTAAAAATCATGGAGCGAGCTTATGCGCCGGCGAATTTCAATTCATAAGGAACTCGAACCGGACGAGATTTTTCTCGATTCCACCAACCTCCCTTCTTTCGAAAAAGAACGCTTGGAAGGGAGACTGGAACAGCCGTTTTCGCGCCGCACCTTTTGGTATTTGAGCGCTTTTTTGGTCATGATATTCATGGGTTTGTGGTTTAAGGCCTTTAAGCTGGAAGCCGTGGACGGCAAGGAATTCTCCCTGCGGGCGGATCAAAATCGTCTGCGCGTCCGGCCCCTCTGGCCCTCCCGCGGTCTTATTTTTGACAGAACCGGACAAATTGTGGCTCAAAATAAATCCTCTTTCCGCGTAGTTCAAGAAGAAGACAGGTCGAACGTCATTCTGGGCGTATATAACGATTGGCTTGAGGCGCAGAAAATAAGCCGGGGCTCATCCGCGGGGAACTTCGTCTCCGTCATCGAGCCTTTTTATTCGCGCCGATACCCTCTCTTTGAGAATCTCGCGCATCTTTTGGGCTATGTCGGATACCCTTCTGAAGAAGACTCGAAGCGCGAGGTTTTGGGAAAATGGCAAACCTTGATCGGCAAAACAGGGGTGGAAGAAAAATATGAAAAAGAGCTCCGGGGCGCGGTGGGGACCAAACTCACTGAAGTAAACTCGAAAGGAGAAACCTCATCCGAAGCGGTGGAGGAGCCCCCGCAAAACGGCCGGGACGTTTAGCTTGCGATAGACGCGGCGGTGCAGGAAAAAGTTTTCGAGAGCGTTAGAAACGTCGTCGAAACGCGTGGATTCAAAGGCGGCTCCGCCGTAATTCTGGATCCTTTCAGCGGCGAGATTTTAAGCCTGGTGAGTTTCCCGGCCTTTAACCCGGAGACTTTGTCAGAGGGAGGACCCCGCGAGAAAGTTGAAAAAATACTGTCGAACGAATCAAAACCGCTGTTCAATCGGGCCGTTTCCGGACTCTATCCGGCGGGCTCGGCGATAAAACCTTTACTGGCGCTTGCTGCCCTGGAGGAAAAAACCATAAATCCGGAGAAGCAAATTTTCGCCAACGGTTCCATTTCGCTTCCCAATCCTTTCCGTCCCGAAAGCCCCAGCATTTTTTACGATTGGAAAGCGCACGGCTGGGTGGACATGCGCCGCGCTCTCGCGGTTTCCTCAAACGTTTACTTTTACAGCGTGGGGGGAGGGTTCGGGGATGTTGAAGGCCTGGGAGTCAAAAAAATTCAGGAGTGGGCAAAAAAATTCGGATTGGGGGAGCGGACCGGAATTGATCTCCCCGCCGAAAAAGAGGGTCTGGTGCCGGGGCCGGAGTGGAAAGCTGAGACGAACAAGGAAGACCCTATCTGGCGAATCGGAGATACCTATAACTTGTCTATCGGGCAGGGCAACCTCCAGGTAACCCCGCTGCAAATGGCGGTATTCACGGCCGCCGTAGCCAACGGGGGGAAAATTTTACAGCCTCAGCTGGTGCGGGAGATCAAAGAGGGTGATAAAACTATCCTAAAAAACGCGCCCAAAATAAGAAAAGTCGTGGAACTAAATCCGGAAAATCTTAAAGTGGTCAGGGAGGGCATGGAACTGGCGGCCCAGATCGGAACGGCGCGGGCGCTCTCGGGGCTTGGAATAAAAGTAGCGGGAAAAACCGGCACGGCCGAGATCGGCTCCGGGAAATACGTGAACTCCTGGTTTATAGGTTTCCTGCCGGCGGACGGGCCAAAAATCGCCATGACGGTCGTGCTGGAAGGCGGCTCCGCTTCCAACCTGGTGGGCGCTTCGGCGGCTTCCCGGCAGATTGTCGAGTGGCTTAAAATCTATCGGCCGGAACTTGTCCATCCCTGACTCTTGCGTTCTTTTATCCTATCCGATATACTTCCTTTTACTTTCAAAAACATGACGCCCCAGCCGAAAAATGAAGACGCCGAATATCTAAGCCAGGAAGGGTTTGCCCGGCTTAAAACGGAGCTTGGAGAACTGAAAAACTTCAGGCGCAGGGAAATCGCGTCGCGTCTTGAGTACGCCAAAAGCTTGGGAGACCTTTCCGAAAACGCCGAATACGCGGAGGCCAAAGACGCCCAGCTTTCCTGCGAAGCCAGAATTTCGGAACTTGAAGACATCTTGTCGCGCGCGGTTTTAATTTCACATACCGCCTCAGCCGACATTGATTTGGGCTCCACGGTAATAGCGCGGAAAGAAGGGCAAAACAATGCCACCACCTATATAATTGTCGGGCCCCAGGAAGCCGATCCGGCTTCCTGTCATATTTCCAACGAATCTCCCTTGGGCCGGGCCCTCCTCGGCAAAAGAAAGGGAGAGGCCGTAAGCGTGAACACGCCCCGGGGCGAAATGCGCTATTATATTATAGATGTGGCTTAAAAGTTACCGGGCCGCAGACCTTACCTAAATGAGCGCGCTGGACGACTTAATCAAGGCCAGACGTCAAAAACTCGAAAAGCTGAAAAAACTTAACATAAATCCGTATCCCGCGCGGGCTTCTTTTGCGCTCGCCCCGATTGGGGAAATATCCAAAAATTTTAAAAAATACTCGCGTTCCGGCAAAAAGCTCGGAATAGCGGGGCGCATTATGGCCAAGCGCGAACACGGCGGCTCGGTCTTTTTGGACGTCTTCGACGGCTCGTCGAAGCTCCAGGTTTTCCTGGCAAAAGACAGAATCGGCGAAGCTTCTTTCAAGCTCTTTTCCGAAACTATGGATATAGGCGATTTTATCGCCGTTTTGGGGAAACCTTTTTACACTAAACGCAAGGAGCCAACCTTGGAAGCCGTCCGTTGGGAGATTTTGGCTAAATCCCTGCTCCCTCTGCCTGAAAAATGGCACGGCCTCGCGGATAAAGAAGAGAAGCTTCGCAAGAGACATTTGGATTTTTTATTCGACCCGAAGTCGAGGGAAATCGTCGCCAAACGCGCCGTCTTTTGGGATGCGGTCAGGGAATTTCATGTAAAGCACGGCTTTTTGGAAGTAGAAACTCCGGCGTTGGAACTCACCACCGGAGGCGCCGACGCCAAGCCCTTTGAAACCCACCACAGAGCGCTTGACCTTGACCTCTACCTCCGCATATCGGCAGGGGAGCTTTGGCAAAAGCGGCTTATGGTCGCGGGCTTCAGGAAAACTTTCGAAATCGGAAGAATTTTTCGAAACGAGGGCATGTCGGCCGAGCACCTGCAGGACTATACCCAATGCGAGGCCTACTGGGCTTATGCCGACTATGAAGACATGTATAAATTCCTCCAGGAATGCTACTGCTACGTCGCCAAAAAAACTTTCGGCACGCTTAAATTCAAAATAAACGGCTTTGACGTTGACTTGGGCAAGAAGTGGCCGCTTTTGGATTATGCCGCCGAGATTAAAAAACAGACCAATGTCGATATCTGGCGGGCTGGCGACAAAGAAATAGAAAAGAAGCTGGAGGGACTCAAGGTGGAATACGACGCACGGAACCGGACGCGCCTCATTGACGCTTTGTGGAAATACTGCCGAAAAAATATCGGCGGGCCGGTTATTGTGATTAACGAGCCGAAAATAACTTCGCCGCTTTCAAAAACCTCGCCTCAAAACCCGGACATTACCGAGCGGTTTCATTTCGTCATCGCGGGCTCCGAAATGGGGCAGGGTTACAGCGAGTTGAACGATCCGATAGACCAGCGTGAGCGCTTTGAGGCCCAGGAAAAAATGCGTAAAGCGGGGGATGAAGAAGCTCAAATGGGGGATTATGATTTTGTCCAAGCGCTTGAGTACGGCATGCCTCCGACGGCGGGCCACGGCTTCTCCGAGCGCCTCTTC
>CAZPXU010000052.1:0-4301 GCA_964590055.1 uncultured Candidatus Saccharibacteria bacterium
GCAGGTATAGCAGGAACCCGTGCGCACCATGATGCCTCCGCAGCGGCAAGCCGGGGCGTCAGCAAAAGAAAAGGTAAGCGGGCTTGAAAGCTCCTTGACCAAGGTCGCTTGCGGGGACACCTCTTTCCTCACAACCACCCCGGCGCGGCTCGCCCCGCCGTTTTCTTCCGGGGTTTTGCTTACAAAAATGCCCATGGCGTGCTGATCGTCTTCCGATAAAAATTTTATCGCCAAAAACTTAGCGATGTAGTCCAGAATGGATTTCGCCACCACGATGTCGGAATTATCGGTATAGCCGGAGGGCTCAAATCGCGAATGAATCGTCTTTTTTACCAAAGTTTTCACGGGAACGCCGTATTGCAAAGCGACGGACATCAAAATTCCGATGGAATCCAGAAGACCGGAGATAGTCGAGCCCTCCTTCGCCATTCGTATGAAAATCTCGCCGAGTCTGCCGTCTTCATATACGCCGTAGTGGATATAGCCCTCATGCCCCGCGACCGAAAACTTGTGTCTCCAGGAAACCACGTCCGAAGGCAGGCGCTTCCGGCCGTCGTCGTCCCGCGCCGGGGCGCCCGATTCTTCCGATTTCTCGTCAGAAGTTTTCTTGGCGGTTTTCCCCGTGTTCAAGGGCTGCGCCCCTTTGCAGCCGTCGCGGTAAACCGCAATGGCTTTGAGCCCCAATTTCCAGGACTCAAGATATGTTTCGGCGATATCTTCGATCGTAACCGCAGAGGGCAGATTGACGGTTTTGGAAATCGCTCCGGAGATGAAGGGCTGGGCGGCGGCCATCATTTTGATATGACCCATGTGGCCAATGGCGCGCGCTTGGCCGGGAGCGGAAACAGCGCAGTCAAAAACCGCGAGATGTTCTTCCTTTAAATGCGGCGCGCCCTCGATCGTATCGCGCTTGGAAATGTAATCTACAATATTTTTCGTTTCGGTCTCGTCATAACCCAAGTTGCGAAGCGCGGGCTGGACGGTTTTGTTTACGATTTTCAGAAATCCTCCGCCCACCATTTTTTTGTAAGCCACGAGCGAGAAAGCGGGCTCAATTCCGGTGGTGTCGCAGTCCATCATGAAAGAAATCGTCCCCGTCGGCGCCAGCACCGTGGCCTGCGAGTTCCGAACCCCATACAGTTCCCCGCGCAGATAGGCCTTCTCCCAGCAAGCGTTCGCGGCCTCCCAAACCTCCGGCGGCAGATATTCTCTCCCAAGTTTCTTCGCTTCCTCTCCGTGCATCTTCAAAACATTAAGCATGGGCTCGCGGTTTTTCCCATAGCCGGCGAAAGGCCCCACCGCCTCGGCGAGATAAGTCGAAGTTACGTAGGCCTCCCCGGTTAAAACAGAGGTGATGGCCCCCGCCCAGGATCTCCCTTCTTCGGAATCGTAAGGAAGCCCTTTATACATCAGCATCGCGCCCAGATTGGCGTAACCCAAACCGAGCTGGCGGTAAGCGGCGGCATTTTGGGCAATTTTCTCCGTAGGATAGGAAGAATGCCCTACGATGATGTCCTGCGCAATTATGAAAATTTTGACGGCTTGGCGAAAACCTTCTAAATCAAAGTTCCCGGACTCATCCGCAAATTTCATCAAGTTGACGGAGGCAAGATTGCAGGCGGAGTTGTCCAGATGCATATACTCGGAGCAGGGATTCGAGCCGTTAATTCTTCCGGTGGCGGGGCAAGTATGCCATTTATTGATGGTGGTATCGAACTGCATGCCGGGATCGGCACAGTGCCAAGCGGCTTCCGATATCAACTGCATCAAATCTTTTGCTTGAACTTTTTCCAAAACTTCGCCGGTTCTTACCGCTTTCAGCTCCCACTCGCCCCCCGCTTCCACCGCGCGCATAAAATCATCCGAAGCGCGCACGGAATTGTTCGCGTTCTGAAAAAACACGTTATTATAAACATCGCCGTCAATGGCATCGTCGTACCCGGCCGCGATCAAAGTTTTTGCCTTCTCCTCTTCGTGCCACTTGCAGATTATAAAATCCCTGATGTCCGGGTGGTCCGCGTTTAAAATAACCATTTTCGCCGCGCGCCTGTTCTTGCCGCCCGACTTAATCGTGCCCGCAATCGCGTCCGCGCCCTTCATGAAAGAGATCGGGCCAGAAGCTTTGCCTTTGCGGGTCAGCAATTCCTTGGAGGAGCGGATGTTTGAAACATTCAGACCGGAACCGGAACCTCCCGAAAAAATAAACATCTCGGTGCGGTACCACTCCGCGATGGATTCTTTGTTGTCCTCGACCTCCAAAATAAAACAAGCCGAGCACTGCGGGTTTTGTTCCGCGCCGACGTTAAACCAAACCGGAGAATTAAACGCTCCTTTCTGGTTTACCAAAATATGGGTGAGCTCTTCGTTGAAAATTTTCGCGTCCTCTTCGCTCTGAAAATAGCCGGAGGCCTTGCCCCACCCCGTTACCGTGTCGGAAACGCGCGAAACCAGCTGCCGAACGCTCGACTCGCGCCCCATTTTCCCGATATGCCCGGAAAAATACTTCTCCGCGACGATGTCCGTGGCTGATTGCGACCAAAAACTCGGAATCTCCACGTCTTTCTGCTCGAAAATTGTCTCGCCCTTGGAGTTTTTGATGAGCGCCGTCCTGCGCTCCCACGAAATGTCGTCATAAGGATGCGACCCGTCGCGGGTAAAAAATCTTTTCAACGAAAGTCCCTTCCCCGGCGCGGAAGAAATTCCCGGCAAAGCTTTCGACAAAACCTCGGGCAACATAGTAATACCATTCTAGCTCCTAAATTTTCACGGGTGGTGGGGAAAACTTTTTAAAAAACAACCAAAAATAAAAAAACGCCTCTGTAAAGGGGCGGCGCGGCGAAAAGTCCCGATCGGACTAAATTTTCTTCGAGCGGCGCAGGAAAGCGGGCACCGAATCCCATTCCGAACTCCCTGCG
Organism: uncultured Candidatus Saccharibacteria bacterium; assembly: GCA_964590055.1. Taxonomy (GTDB): domain Bacteria; phylum Patescibacteriota; class Minisyncoccia; order JACPKW01; family UBA11713; genus CAZPXU01. The sequence goes on from CAZPXU010000052.1 coordinate 2,916, forward strand.
GGGGTCTCGGATTCGGCTGCTGGAGTCTTGGCAAGCCCTTCCCTGATCAAGGGCGGCTCGGCTCCCTGAAAAAGCGAGGTCGCGCGCGCAAAGCCGTTCGGGAAACCGGAGGCAATTACCGTAATTTTGATCGAACCCTTGCGCAATCTTTCGTCGTTTACCGCGCCGAAGATGACTTTGGCCTCTTTATCCACGTTCTCCGTGATCAGCTTGGCCGCTTCCTGCACTTCCCACATGGACAAGTCCTCGCGGCCGGAGACCGTGAACAGAACCCCGCGAGCTCCCTCCGCCGAGACCTCCAGCAGGGGCGAGTGTACCGCGAGGCGAGCCGCCTCGGCGGCTCGGCTCCGCCCGGAGGCAAGCCCGATTCCGATAAGCGCCGAGCCAGAGCTCTGCAAAATCGTCCGCACGTCCGCGAAGTCCACGTTGATGATGCCGGGAGTGATTATCAAATCGGCGATTCCTTCCACGGCTTGCCGTAAAACCTCGTCACACATCGCAAAAGCGGCCAGCATCGGCGTATCGCGCTCCACGATATTCAAAATCCGGTCGTTGGGAATTACAATCATGGCATCCACGGTCTTTCGAAGCCGCGCCAAGCCCTCTTCCGCGATCCGCTTTCTGGATTCGCCCTCGAAAGAAAAGGGTTTCGTCACCACCGCGACCGCCAGGGCCCCCTGCGCTTTGGCGAGCTCCGCCACAATCGGCCCCGCCCCCGTGCCGGTGCCGCCTCCGAAGCCGCAGGTCACAAAAACCATATCCGCTCCCCGAAGCGTTTCTTCAATTTCGCGCTTAGACTCTTCTCCCGCCTGTCTTCCTAAATCCGGATTCATCCCCGCGCCGAGCCCCCGCGTCACGTTTTTTCCGATGTGAAGTTTTTTTGGAGCGAGCGCGGCGTGTAAATCCTGGGCGTCGGTATTAATCGCGATAAAATCCACTCCTCGGGTCTTGGAGCGAATCATGTGGTCAAGGGCGTTCTGTCCGGAGCCGCCAACCCCGACCACTTTGAGCCGGGCTGCGGTTTCAAATTCTGGTTTAACCTGGGGCATGTTTATATGGTAAGACTACCTGCAGCAAAAACTGTCGTCAAGAGTTTAAATTTAGGCATATTTTTCGACCATTGTTTACGCCACCCCGCACGAAAACCCCCGGTTTCATATTGTCACGATCGTAGCTATACATAACCACTATGCGGGACTTCGCTTGTTTGTAATCATACTACTTCTCTAAGGTAACAAGCCTCGCAATATACAATCTCCGGCCTCTCGGGAGCATAAGTCGTTTCAAACTCATGGGGGCAATGTTCGTCTTTCTTGTGATGGATATGGTCAGCAGTATTTTGATAGACCTGGTTCTCTGACTTGGCTCCCGCGCATTGACACTTCC
>CAZPXU010000053.1:0-4290 GCA_964590055.1 uncultured Candidatus Saccharibacteria bacterium
AGAAAAATACTCAAGGCGAGGGCGAAGATAAGATACGGGTTCGAAAAAATGTTTATTTTCCAGAGAGGTCGCCGCAGGCTTTTGAGCGCGAAGGCGAAAAACATGGCGTTGGCGGAAAGCCCCAGGAACATAAGCGTCCTCACTTTTTCAAAGGGGTATTTGATATCAAGCAGATATAAAAACAGAGCAAAAAGAATAAGGTCGGTGATGATGCCGATGCCGAAAATGAGCGCGAACATTTCGGAAGTAATCAGTTTTTTTGAATTTTCGCGCCGGGGATCGCGGCTCGCTACGTCTTTTTCTTTCGGCTCAAACGCAAAGGCAAAATTCATGAAGCCTTCCTGCACCAAATTGGCCCAGAGAATCTGAACGGGCAGGACCGGCAGAGGAAGCCCCAGCGAAAGCGAGCCCGCGACGAGGATCAGCTCCGTAAAGCCGGTGGAGAGAAGGTAGGTTATCACTTTTCTGATATTGTCCAAGATTACTCTCCCTTCCTCTATCGCTTTCACAATGACTTTCAAATCGTCATTCAGGAGAACTATCTCGGAAGCTTCTTTGGCGACGTCCGTTCCGGAGCCGAGCGCGATGCCGATGTCCGCGCGCTTCAAGGCCGGGGCGTCGTTCACGCCGTCTCCGGTCATCGCGACCACTTCTCCTCGCTCCTTCCAGGCCGAGACGATTTTGGTTTTTTGGTGAGGAAGCACTCGCGCGAAAACGTTTATCTCCTGGACGCGTTTTTTGAGGTCTTCGGGCGCGATGCTTTCCAGCTCCTCGCCTTCCATGGTTTTAAACGCTCCGAATCCCGCCTGGGCGGCGATTTTCTCCGCCGTGTTTTTGTGGTCGCCCGTGAGCATGACTATCTTCAAGTTCGCGTTTTTTGCCTCCGAGAGCGTGTCACGAGCATCTTGGCGAAGCGGGTCGCGAAAGGCGATAAAGCCCACGAAGGTAAGCTCGTGGAAAACGTGGTCCGGCTCGTGCGGGAGTTCTTCTAAATTGGAATCCTTGAACGCGAGCGCCAAAACTCTCGCTCCGCCGCCGGAAAGCTCCTCTCCCGCGCGTTCCAGGGCATCTTTGCCGCCTTGAACTAATTTGCGCGCCTCGGGTGTGCCGTTAAAGTATCCCGAGCGTTCCAAAATCGCCTCCGGCGCTCCGGCCACGAATATCCTTGCCCTTTTCTCGTAGCTTTGAAGCGAGGCCGCGAAACGGCGCTCCGAGTCAAACGGCAGAAAATCCAGGCGAGGATGTTTTCTTAAAAGTTCTTTGTAATCAAGCCCAGCTTCGGCGGCCGCGCGGAAAAGCGCTATGTCGGTGGGGCGGCCGTGGACTTTAAGCTCGGCCAGGGCCTGCCCCAGATTTTCCACTACCACGTCCGAGGTAAACATACCGACCAGAAGCGCTTCCAGGTGGCTTACGGGAAGTTCTTTCAAAAGCCCGTCGCCTTGATATTTTTTATGAATGAGAATTTCCTCGGCAGTCACAATGCCCGAGGCCTGCATTTGGCCGGTGGTTAAAGTTCCGGTCTTATCGGTTAAAAGCACCGAGGCCGAACCCAAAGTTTCGGCCGCCGGAAGCTTTCTCACGAGCGCTCCGGCCTTGAGCATCCGTTCCATTCCGAGAGCCAAAATTACCGTGACCGCCACCGGAAGCCCTTCCGGAATGGTCGCTACCCCTACTGCCACCGCCAAAAAGAAAATTTCTCCAAGCGTCTGGCCGCGAAAGAGCCCGATTACGAAAATAAAAACGACTCCCCAAAAAACAACGTGGCCGATGGCCCGGGAAACCTGCTTGATGCCGAGCTGGAAGGGCGTGGGAGTTTCCAGCCCGTCTTTGACCTCCGAGGCGATTTTTCCGAGCTCCGTTTTCTCTCCGGTCAGCGTTACGGCAACGAGCGCCCAGCCCTCGGCCGCAAGCGTCCCGGCCCAGACCAGATTGCTTCTTTCCAGAAAATGTTTTTTTTGTTCGAGGATACCCGGTTTTTTTTCAACCGGAAGCCACTCGCCCGTGAGTGATGCTTCGTTTATTTTGAGCCCTTTTGCTTCCAGAATTCTTCCGTCGGCCGGTACTTGGTCGCCGGTTCTTAAAATTATGATGTCGCCGGGGACAAGTTGGGCCCCGTCGACGCGGCGCTCCTCGCCGTCTATGTAAACCGAGGCGTATTTTTGCAAAGAAGCTCTGATTTTTTCAAAAGCTCCCGAAGCCCGGCCTTCCTGGATTACGCCGATTATGGTGTTTATAAAAATCGCGATGAAAATTACGAGCGCGTCAGTATTTTTATCAAGAAAAAGGGAAATTATGCCCGCGATGATAAGCGCGAGGACCAAAGGGCTTTTAAGCTGGGAGACGAGAAGTTTAAAAAGTCTTAATTTTGATTCGCGCCTGAGCTCGTTTCGGCCGTATTTCTTAAGCCGCTTTTCCCGCTCCAGTTTGGGAAGCCCGAGATGGGAGGTTTTTAAAAGCTCAAGGACCTCTGCCTCGCTTTTCGCGTGCCAATCCATATTTAGATTTTAACATAGAACCTCCAGGGCTTTTTGGCCCACTTGCCGGCGTAGTTTACGCCGATTCGAGGCGCGGTTTTAATTTGACGCTTGGGAATTTTTATTCCGTCCTTAATCCAAAGTCCGGTTTTCCTGCCGAGGGGCTTATGATTGAGGGTCTTGTCGATATGAAAATATTGGCAGAGCTTCCCCGGCCCGCTTAATTCTTGATTCTTAATTCTTACCCCTCTAATTAAAACCGCCGCCGGATAACCTTTTTTCTCGGTCACGATATTGAGGCAATAATACATTCCATAAATCAGATATACATAAATTGTCCCCGCTTCTCCGAACATCACCTCCGTCCGCTTTGTCCTCCCTCTGGAGGCGTGCGAGGCCTTATCATTCGGCCCGCGATACGCCTCGGTTTCGGTGATGACGCCTTTGATTAAGCGGCTTCGGTATTTCCTGACCAATCTTTTCCCTATTAAATGCGCAGCCACCCCCAGAGTAGGTTTTTGGAAGAAAGACCGATTTACCATCTCAACCATATATTTAAATTATATCGCAAAGATGCTACCCTAATTTCCATGAATGGAAAGTTTATCGTTATTGTTGGGCCGTCCGGAGGAGGCAAGGGCACGCTTATTAAACATCTTCAATCTTTGTTCCCTGCGCTGGTCTATCCGAAATCTTTTGTAACCAGGCCTATGCGCCCCGGTGAAATTGATGGAGATGTGTATCGGTTTATCGGCGTGGAGGAATTCAAAGAGCGCATTAGCCGTGATGATTTCCTGGAATGGGCGGTTTACGGCGGAAATTATTACGGAACGCCGGCCTCGGAAGTTCTTCCCCGCATTAATCGCGGAGAGATCGTATTGAAAGAACTTGAAGTTCAAGGAGCGCGCCAGTTGAAAAAGAAAATGTCCAAAGATGAGCTCGCAATTATTTTTATTGACGCTGGTTCTTGGCAGGATATGAAAAAGCGCATCAAAAAGCGTTCGCCGATAACTGCGGAAGAGCTCAAAAAACGTGAAGAGCGTTATAAAGATGAGATTACGTTTATAAAAGAGGCTGACTTTGTAGTGAAGAACGAAACTGGGAAATTGGACGAAGCTAAAGAACAAATTGAAGCAGTCGTCCGCTCACTCCTCGCTAAAGTTTCTACTTAGAGCCCCATCTCCCGCCGGACATATTCGTGCGAATTAGCCGATTTGGCAGAGAGTTTATGGGATAAATGGGAAAATTTTGGCGAGAACCGTCGGCGCGGGGTTTGCGATTTTGTATTCTACCAACTTCGATTTGCGTTCTGGTTCCAATTCTTTGCAAAACGCCCTGCCCTCATCGGTTGCTTTGTCCGGATACCCGCCAACTAAAATATATTTGGTCATATTATTTTTTATGCCCCCTGTTCCGCTTCCTAGATTTATTTATATCACAGGCATTTCTCTATACAAAAAGGAGGTCATCTCTGGCCTCCTTTTTTTGCCTCACGTTCGCGCTCAGCTATGACGGCGTTTGACATCCGCATGAAGCCAGCGAACTTAACGGCGGAAAATCCGGCTCTCCGCTTCCAGCGTCCCCGTGGCGGATGAATCACATACTTGTGCCAGGAAACGGACACGGCCCAGCGGTTCCACTTTCGAAATCGCCTGGAATTCAGATAGTCCGTTTTTGCCAAGACTTCCAGGTTGCTCCCCTCAAAAATCCATGGGTCAACCGAGCGAAGTCCTTCCAAAAGGATTAGTCTTCTCGCCACCGAAAGTTCCCGCCACGCTGTCAGAATTTCTTCGTCTTTTTCAAGGAATCTATCGCC
>CAZPXU010000054.1:0-4060 GCA_964590055.1 uncultured Candidatus Saccharibacteria bacterium
ATGCAATTGACACGATAGTGCGCATCACCGGCGACTGCCCCTTGATTGACCCGGAAGTCATGGATCTTGCCGCCGAGAAGTATCTCACGGGTAATCACGATTATGTGGGGGTGAACCGGCCTTTGGGCGAGGAAACTTATCCGGACGGACTGGATTTCGAGATTTTTTCATTTTTAACACTCGAGCGCGCCTTTCGGGAAGCGAAATTGGCATCGGAGCGCGAGCACGTGACGCCCTATATCTGGAAAAATCAGGACAAATTTAAGACCTCAAGCGTGAAAAGTCAGGTTGATTTATCGTCTTATCGCCTCACGCTGGACTGGCCGGAAGATTACGAAGTGATTAAAAAGATTTATGAAAATGTGAAGCCGCTCCTGCTCAAAAATATAATTAATTTCATCGACACCCATCCCGAAATAAAAACAATTAATGCAAACAGAGAAAGAGACGAAAATTACCACAAACAGGTTATAAAGGAGAGCACATCATAATATGGGAAAATCGCAAAAACTTTGGAAGAGAGCGAAAAAAGTAATTCCAGGGGGGAGCCAGCTTTTGTCCATTCGCGCCGAGATGTTCTTGCCGGAAAAGTGGCCGGCTTATTTTAGAAAAGCGAAAGGAGTGGAAGTCTGGGATTTGGACGGCAAAAAATATATTGATATGGCCTATATGGGAGGGGTAGGGGCTTGCGTGTTAGGGTATGCCGATCCGGATGTAAACGCCGCGGTCAAAAAAGTTATTGAAGCTGGCAATATCGCGACTTTGAACGCGCCGGAAGAAGTGGAGCTTGCCGAACTTTTACTTGAATTACATCCCTGGGCTGGTCAGATTCGCTACGCCCGCACAGGTGGGGAGGCGATGGCGATTGCGGTACGGATTGCCAGAGCTCATACGGGGCGCGACAAAATCGCCTTTTGCGGATATCACGGCTGGCACGACTGGTATCTGTCGGCGAATCTCGCTTCTGATAAAAATCTGGATGGCCATCTTTTGCCGGGACTTGAGCCCAGGGGAGTTCCGAGGGCGCTTAAAGGGACTACGCTTCCTTTTCATTACAATAAAATTGAAGAACTTAGGAGAATTGTTCGCGCTCACAAGGATTTAGCGGCAATTGTGATGGAGCCCGTGAGACATCATGAGCCGGAAAATGGTTTTTTGGAAAAAGTGCGCGGGATTGCGACGAAAGTCGGCGCGGTTTTAATCTTTGACGAAATTACCATCGGTTTTCGCAAGAACTTGGGAGGAATACATCTTTTATATAAAGTTAACCCCGATATCGCGGTTTTTGCGAAGGGAATTTCAAACGGCTATCCTATGGCCGCTATCATCGGCAAGAAGCGCGTGATGGACACCGCCCAGGAAAGCTTCATCTCTTCCACTTATTGGACGGAGCGGATTGGCCCCGCAGCGGCTTTGGCTACCATCAAAAAACTTCGCGCCAGAAACGTTCCGGCGCATTTGGATAAACTCGGAGCTATGATACAGGGGGGTTGGGAGGAACTCGCGGCCAAACACGGGCTTTCCTTGAGCATTCTTGGCCCCAATCCTATTCCAACTTTCTCTTTTAATTATCCAAATGCCCAGGCGGTTCGAACTCTTTTCACCCAGGAGATGCTGAAGCGCGGGTTTCTCGCGACCGCCGCTATTTACTTGAGCTATGCCCATATGCCGCAGCATGTCAGAAAATATTTAAAAGCCGCCGACAAGGCTTTCGCGATTATTGCCAAAGCTTTGAAAACCAAACGGGTGGAGAAACTTTTGGAAGGTCCGGTGGCGCACTCCGGCTTTAAGCGCCTTACGTAAGGCAATGATTCAAGACGATATTTTTAAAAAAGGGGAAGGGGACAGATGGTTTTTGCGGAACCGGGCGTTTTTGCAAAGCAGACATGCCGTCTCAACTGATATTCCCTTGCGACTTGTAAAAAAAATAAAACCCAGGCCCAGGCAGGTTTTAGAGGTGGGGGCGTCAAACGGATTTCGGCTGGCCGAAATTCAAAAGCGCTACCAAAGCCGCGTGACGGCGCTTGAGCCCTCGGCCCAAGCCATTGCCGACGGCCGGAAACGCTTCCCCAAAATCAGGTTTGTAAAAGGGGTGGGGCATAAACTGCCTTTTACCGACGGGGCGTTTGATTTGGTAATTGTTTATTTTGTTTTCCACTGGATTGACCGCCGCAATCTTCTAAAAACGGCAAGTGAGCTTGATCGCGTCTTGAAACCGGGCGGGCACCTTATCCTCGGTGATTTTCTTCCGGCCAGCCCTGCCAGGATTCGCTACCACCATTTGCGAAACAAGGAAGTTTTCACTTACGTTCAAAATTATCCCGCTCTTTTTCTGGCCTCCAATCTTTATTCTCTCCAAAACTTTGTCGTTGCGAACCACTCGACGCGGCAGGCAGGAAGGCGCGTCCCCGCCAACCGGCGCATGGGCATCGCTCTTTTGAAAAAAGATTTCATCGCCAATTATCCTTTGCGAAAATTATGAAGAAGGGCGGGCAAAAATTAAAAGTCCTGGCGGTGATTCAGACCCGAATGACATCCACTCGCCTCCCCGGAAAAGCCCTCGCGGATATTTCGGGGAAACCGAATACCCAATGGATAATTGAACGGCTGCGGGCGGCGCGGGGGCTTGACGGCGTAATTTTAGGAATTACGGACCAGAAAGCAGACGACCCGCTGGAGGAGCTTGCCCAAAAAACAAATATTCCGGTTTTCCGCGGCCGAAACGAAGAGCTGGTTGAGATGTATCATAAAATCGCGAAAAAGTTTGAAGCCGACGCGATTTTACGCGTCACGGGCGATTGTCCTTTGGCGGACCCCGATTTGGCGGACGATTTAATAAAAGTTTTCAGAAAAGCTCCCGGAAAATACGATTATCTGACCAATGTCTTCCCAGCCACCTGGCCCGACGGCCTCGACTTGCATCTTTACCCCCGGAGAAGCTTGGAGTATCTTTATAAAAATATGGACGCCATCAGGCACCGCTACACGCTTGATTTAAATTTCATGGAAAGCCCCGGAAAGTTTAAAATTTATAATTTAGCGTCGTCCCAGAATCTTTCAGCTCTTCGCTGGACTTTGGACTGGCCGGAGGATTTGGAGTTTATCCGAAAAGTTTATGACTATTTCTACCCCCAGACGAAGCGGCGGGGCGGGATTTTCAAAACAAGAGATATTTTAGAACTTTTGCAAAAACGCCCGGAACTTCAAAAAATCAACGAGAAATACATGGAACACTCCGCCGGCTATTGGGAGCGGCTTTTGGAAGATTCTAAAAAATGACCATGACCTGCGACTGCGAGCTTTGCAGATTTCGAAATCCCAAGCCGACCGCCACCGCCGTCTTTATCAAAGATGGGAAGCTTTTTGTTTTGAAGAGAAGCATTCCTCCTTTCCAGGACAAGTGGGATTTTATGGGCGGATATATCGGCGAAAATGAGACGCCGGAGGAATGTTTGAGACGCGAAATTAAAGAGGAACTGAATGTCGGCGTTGACTCTCTGCATTACCTCGGCGTATTTCCCGGCACCGGGTTTTATAAAGAATACGAGTATCCGACCTTGTGCTTCGCCTATCTTGCCGAACTCGAGGGCGAGGTAAAGCTCAACGAAGAAAATTCGGAATATGCCTGGCTTGAACCCGACGCAATAACCGATATCGCTTTTGATTCCAATAAAAAGATTCTGGAGTACTTTAAAAAAATGCTTTTCAATTTTGACGAGGTAAAAAAATTGGCAGACGAGCTTATCACCACGGATACGGTTAAGGAGCAATCTTTGTATAAGGCGCTTTTGAACGGATATGTCTCCAGGGTTTATGACGGCCCGCGCTTGGTCGGGATGGGCTGGATTTTTCCGCGGCAGACCATGCTCCGCCGCCAGGCGGTGGTGGAAGATATGATTGTGGACGCGGCTTATCGCGGGAAGGGCTTGGGCAAGAAAATTCTGCTTGAGCTGATTGACTGGGCCAAATCAAAGGGAGTTGAGGTGATTGAACTTACCACAAATTCCGGGCGCGTTGCCGCCAACGAACTCTACAAAAAAACCGGTTTTGTTTTGCATCC
>CAZPXU010000055.1:0-4019 GCA_964590055.1 uncultured Candidatus Saccharibacteria bacterium
ACAGGGAGTAAGTCGTAACAAGGCACGGCTAGCGGAAGCTGGTCGTGGAGTTTCTCCTTTTAAGATTTAGTCCCGCTATCAGCGGGGCACGAACTTAAAAGAGGTCGGTTCCGGCAGTTCGCCGGAATGAGGCGTTAGTCGATGAGCCCTAGAATCTCGACTACGAGCCCCGCCGTCGGCGGGGCGAACGGGACAAAAGAGAAAGCAAAACCCCTCCGCAAGCTTGCGGAGGGGTTTTGCTTTGCCTTAAGCTTGGGTTATACTGGTTTTAAGCTCAAAGAGGTCGAATTTTTTAAAAAAACTCCACAATTTATATGGCAAAAGAAGAAGCGGTGATGGCCTACTGCGTCAAGTGCAAGGACAAGCGCGAGATGGCGAATGCCAAGGAAGTGACCATGAAAAACGGCCGCAAGGCGATGAAGGGAACCTGTCCCAAATGCGGCACCGGCATGTACTCCATCCTCGGCGGCGGCGGGAAAAAGAAATAGATTTTAAATTTTCAGAGCTTGTCTCAAAAACGGCTTTTGGCCGTTTTTGAGGTGTTTTGAAGGGCGGGTGTAGTTCAGTGGCAGAACGCTGTCCTGATAAGACAGAGGCCGATGGTTCAATTCCATCCACCCGCACAAGCACAAAACAGAATTGTCTGATACATCATTTATACGCTATAGCGCTAAGATGCTGTATCAATTACTTGCATCTTTTACGTAATCATGCTGGGCTTTCTTTAAATTTGGAAGGGAGGGCAAACCTATGAAGTTTGTTGTTAGTAAAACAAGAACGGCTGGGATGGGCGGTCCGTTAGCGATAGAAGTTTCTGATGAGACTTATGAAAAGTTTTTGCGCGCTGCGGATCTGCTCTGCACGTCTACTCATGAAGTGCTCGACCAAGTAATGGCTGGAAAGATGCTTCCTGTCCCTGAATCAGTTATCAGCGCCGAGCTGGACCGTCGCTTGCCTTCTTGAATCCCGGCTGTTCTTTAGATGCCGCTTTATCCAGAGAGGCCAGAGGATATACCATGTCTTCTGGTCTTTTTGTTTTACAATATAACTAATGTCCAAAATTAAGGTCGGAGTTCTGCGGGGAGGGCCGTCGGCGGAATACGAGATTTCGCTTTTGACGGGCGAGAACGTTTTGAAGCATTTGCCGAAAGAAAAATATGAAGTTTCGGACCTTTTGTGGACCAAGGACGGCGTTTTACACCGAAACGGCTTCCCCGAACCGCCCCGGAAGATTTTTAAGGCAGTGGACGTCATTTTTAACGCTCTTCACGGAGAGTACGGAGAGGACGGTCGGGTCCAGCGGGAGTTGGAACTCCACGGCGTTCCGTACACCGGTTCCGGCCCTCTGGCCTCAGCCGTGGCCATGAAAAAACATCTGGCCAAAGAAATTTTTGAGCGCGCCGGGCTAAAAATCCCGCGCGGGGTTTTGATTTCCCAGGATGACGATTTGGAGAAAAAAGCGGGGGAGACGGCAAAAACCACCCCGCCTTTCTGGGTTGTAAAACCGGCAGGCCGCGGCTCTTCCGTGGGCACGACTATCGCCAGAAGTTTGCCGGAACTCCTTACCGGCCTTAAGGAGGCCTTGAAATACGACAAGAAAGCGCTGGTGGAGGAGTGCGTCGCGGGACGCGAAGCGACCTGCGGCGTCTTGGAAAATTTCCGCAGAGAACAACTTTACGCTTTGCCGGTTATTGAAATCGTGCCGCCCGCCGGCAGATTTTTTGACTATGAAGTCAAATATAACGGTGGGACCCGCGAGATTTGCCCCGGCCGGTTTGACCGCGAAACTTCCCGAAAACTTCAAGAGGCGGCCGTTTTGGCGCATCAGGTTCTGGGGTGCCGCCATTATTCCCGTTCGGATTTCATTGTTTCCCCCAAGCGCGGAATTTTTGCGCTTGAAACCAATACTTTGCCCGGTCTTACTTCCCAGTCGCTTCTGCCCAAAGCAGCCGAGGCCGTAGGCCTTTCTTTCCCGCGTCTATTAGACCATTTCATCACACTTGCGTTAAACTAGAAGAATGTTTTCTCCCATCAATATCAAGTATTTTATGGTGCTCTATGTCGGCGCGCTTTTGGCTTGGGGCGCTTTTCAAATCGGCGAGCCCGCTTATCTTTGGAAAGGCCTTGCGATCGCGGCCCTTTACATTATTTTTGATCTTCTCTGGACTTATTTTCGTGACGGCACTTGGTATCTGCCTTCAAGTTCCGTCATTTCGGGATTTATTATCGCGGTAGTCGGAGCTCCGGCCCCTTCGCTGGACTTGCTGGTTTTGTTGCCCCTCGTTGCGGTAGTTTCAAAACAGCTGATTACTTTCTGGAAGCCGAGACATATTTTCAACCCCGCCGCGTTTTCCATGGCGGCTTTAACCCTCGCGGGATATTCCGCGGTTTCTTGGTGGGCCCCGTCGCTCGCGAGCGACGGGGTGGGGATTTTTATTATAATTATTGCCGGTCTTTTTATTCTTTGGAGACAGAGACGCTGGGAAACGGCCTTGTCTTTTTTGGCATCTTACGGAGTATTTTTAGCGGCGCTCTTTTTATGGCAGGGTAGAGGGGCCGGTGAGCTTTTTGCTGTTTTAAAACCGCAGATTTTTGACGGCACCACCTTGTTCTTCGCGTCGGTCATGCTGATTGAGCCCATAACTTCCAATTTTCGGGGGACAAAAAACCGGATTATCTATGGGATTTTGGTCGGAGCCGTAGCTGTTTTGGCAACCGCTTTCGGGCAGTATTTTTTCGAGCTTGACCCCCTCTTGAGCGGCCTTTTGATTGGCAATTTTATTATTAGTATAATAACTATATGAAAACATTAGGAATAATTATCGTCATCGTAGTTCTTTTGGGGTTGGGATGGTATTTTTACTTGCCCTCCGAAACTTCAGTGAAGGAGGGTTCGAGTATTCCAGAAGCCTCTCTTCCTGCGGCCGCGCCCAGTTCTGAAGAGATGGTCGTGGAGATGAGCGCTTCGGGTTTCTCCCCTTCAAGCCTCACGCTCAAAGTGGGGGATATGGTGCGTTTCGTGAACAAAGATACGAAAAATCACTGGCCGGCCTCCGCCGTCCATCCGACCCACCAGTGCTATCCTGGCTTTGACGCCTTGCAAGCGGTGGCTCCGGGCGCCTCCTACGTCTTCACATTCAATGTGGCGAAGACCTGCGGCTTTCACGACCATCTGAATCCGTCGCTTCGCGGTTCCATCACAATTCAATAAAGTTCTAAAAAATGCAGGAATCCTACTGGATTGAAACCGTTCCGTTAAAACGGCGCTTTCCTCTCTTGGAGGGACCGCGCCGGACCGAGTTCGCGGTGGTGGGGGGAGGAATCGCGGGGCTGGCGGCGGCTTATTTTCTTTCCAAGGCCGGGCGGAAAGTAATTTTAATTGAACAGAATACGCTCGCTTCCGGAGACACCGGCTATACCACGGCATTTGTTTCGCATTTTCTCGATAATACCCCGGCGACCATTAAAGCCTGGCCGGCCGGAGAAGAAGCGCTGGAGCTTTTTCAGAATATTGTTGAGGCGGAATCAATTGACTCTGACTTTCGCCGCGTTCCTTCGCTGGCCTTCACTCTCAATGCAGCTGCTCTGGAAAAATTTAAAGGCGACGCCGCGGCGCTCGAAAAGCTGAATCCGGATATAAAATTCCTGGACGGCCCAAGCGCCTTCGCCGAGTGCCGCTTTAAAGTCGCGGCCGCAATCTCTATCCCGGGCGAGGCCCAGTTTCACGTCAGAAAATTTCTGCTGGGCTTGGCCGAAGCCAGCGTTAAGAGCGGCGCCGTATTTTTTGAGGAAACCGGTGTTCTGAACGTCAGTGAAGACGGCAAGCGAATTTTCACCGAGAAAGGAGAAATTGAGGGCGAAAAAGTTCTGGTAACGTCGGGTATGGCCCTGCCGAATTTTCCCGAGGTCAATGGCCTTTTAACTTCTTATTTCACTTACGTGGTCGCGGCGGATTTTCCAGAGCCGAAGCCTTTTGGCGATTACCTTTTCTGGGACGACGCCCAACCCTATCACTATTT
>CAZPXU010000056.1:0-4014 GCA_964590055.1 uncultured Candidatus Saccharibacteria bacterium
GGAAATGATATGTATACTTCATACGCTCCGGAGAAAAAACTAAAAGTCTATTGTAATGAGTGTTATTTGAGGGAATTAATTTAACATGCGCGTCCTGATGTTTTCTTCGGATCCGAACTTACGCCAAGAGGGAAGCAAGGTTTCGGAAAGGATGACAAAATATGAGAAAGCGCTTGGGGAGCTGAAAATAATTTTACTCGACCGAAGCCGCGGGAGATTTTTAAGATTTTTCAAAGGATATTTTGAGGCGAGGCGGCTTTTGAAAAGAGAAAAGTGCGACGTTATGACGGCGCAGGAGCCGGAACATTGGTTTTTGGCCTGGCTTTTGTCGCGAAAATTCGGCGTCGGGTGGCAGATGCAGATTCACACGGATATTTTCAGCCCCTATTATGTTAAACACTCGGTGTTTAACTTTTTTAGGAGGATATTGGCGAAGTTTTTGATTCCAAGGGCAAGCTGCGTTCGGGTCGTATCGGAGCGCATCAAAAAATCCATCAGGCGGCCTGATGCTTCAATGTTGCCGATTTTTATTGACATAAAACAATTCCAGGAAGCCCCGCTTACGATTAATCTTAGACGGAAATATCCCAACCGCGATTTTTATATCTTGATGGTTTCGAGGTTGGCGCGGGAAAAAAATATTTCGCTTGCGCTGGAAGTTTTAGCGGAGCTTGTGAGCAAATACCCGAAAATTTTATTGGCGGTTGTTGGCGAAGGACCGGAACGAAGGAATCTGGAGATCAAAGCGAAGGGATTGGGGCTCGAAGATAACGTTAAATTCGAAGGAGCGGGTTCGCATCAAGACATTGTCGATTACTATCGAAGCGCAGATTGTCTCTTGCTCGCCTCCAACTATGAAGGTTACGCTTTGGTTGCCATGGAGGCGCTTCAATGCGGGCTGGCGGTGGTGATGACGGATGTGGGCGTGGCGGGAGAGATAGTTAAAAACGGCGAGAACGGCTTGGTCGCGCCGGTGGGAAGCAAAGAAACTTTGGTTCTGGCCCTGGAAAAGTTATACAAAGATCCGTTTTTGAGAGAGCGCCTTTCCGGAGCCGCCCGGAACATTAAAACCCAAACGGAAGAGGAATATTTGAGGTTATACATAGAAAGCTTAAAGGCATGCGCAAAAAGCGGAAAAACAAGATAGTCGTCGCGGTCTCGGGCGGATTTGATCCCGTGCACGTCGGGCATATTCGGCTTTTTCAGGTAGCCAAGAAATTGGGAGATAAACTTGTGGTTATTCTCAACAACGACAACTGGCTTTTGAAAAAAAAGGGTTATGTTTTCATGCCGGAGAGAGAGCGCAAGGAAGTTCTGGAAGCGATTTGGGGAGTGGACAAAGTCATGCTGACCGCGCATCCGCCGAATATGAAAGATTTGAGCGTCTCTGAAGCGCTTTTGAAACTGCGCCCGCATATTTTTGCCAACGGCGGCGACCGAACTGGAAAAAATATTCCGGAAGTTGCGCTTTGCAAAAAAATCGGGACAAAAATGGTCTTCAACGTCGGCAAGGGCGGGAAAGTCCAGTCTAGCTCCTGGCTTGCAAAGAGGCGTCGCGCTTCCCGACAAGCATGAAACTCCTGGTGGTGACTCAACAAGTAGGTCTGACGGACCCAAATCTCGGGTTTTTCCATCGCTGGCTTGAAAAACTGGCCGAGGGCGCGGATTTATTTGTGATTGCGAATCAAGCCGGCAATTATAAATTGCCGGAGAACGTAAAAATATACTCGCTTGGGAAAGAAAGGGGAAGGTGGCGGATAGCGCGGTTTCTTCGCTATCGATTTTTGCTGTTGCGGATCTTGCCACAGGTTCAGGGCGTTTTCTTCCATATGTGCCCGGAATATGTTCTGGCGGCTTGGCCGCTTAATTTTGTTTTTAGGCGGAAGTCAATATTATGGTATACCCATCGGGAAGTAAGTTGGGAGCTACGTCTCGCCGCCAGGCTCGTCGATAGGATTTTTACGGCTTCCCGGGAAAGTTTCCGCCTGTCTTCGAAAAAAGTTGTTATCAGCGGGCATGGGATTGATTTGGCGCACTTCAAGTCCCAAGCGCCGCGCGCTTCAGATGGAACCTTAAAACTCCTTGCCGTCGGACGCGTCTCGCCTTCGAAAGATTTGATGTTTTTGATTGAAGCCGTGGCGCTTTTGCGGGGCAAAAATATCGCAAAGAAAATCCGGTTGGACGTCGTCGGCGCGCCCATAACGGAGGCGGATTTTGCCTATCAGAAGGGATTAAAAGAACTTATAGCAAACAAGGGACTTTCCAAAACGGTTGCTTTTTTGGGCCCGAAGTTATATGATGAAATGCCCGCGGTTTACGCCGAGCATGACTTGCTGCTCCATGTCTCCGAAACCGGCAGCATCGACAAAGTAGTTATAGAGGCAATGGCGGCGGGGCTTCCCGTTTTGACTTCTTCCGAGGCTTTTTACGACGTCCTTCCGGAGAAGTATTTATTGAAAAATAAGCGGCCGGAGGAGTTTGCCGGGAAGATTGTCGTCAATCAAAACGCTTCCCGGGATTTATCTCTGCGGGGCGAGGTCATAAAAAATCACAATTTGGACAATTTAACGGCGGCGATAATCAATGCCTTCCAAGATTCAAAATAAAAAAGTGGCCCTGATTACGGGCGTGACGGGACAGGACGGCTCTTACATGGCCGATCTTTTGCTTTCCAAGGGCTATGAGGTCCATGGCCTGATCCGGCGCTCGAGCGTTTATAACAAGGAAAGAATCGCGCATTTGAACAAGGAGCGGGTGGATAACGCGGGACGCCGCAATAAAGTTAGACTGCATTTCGGAGACCTCGCCGATTGGGGGTCTTTGTATAAAGTAATTGCCGACGTGAAGCCGGATGAAATTTATAATTTTGCGGCCCAGAGTTTCGTGGAGGCCAGTTTTATTTTAAATGAATATACCATGAACGTTACGGGGCTTTCCGCGCTCCGGATGCTTGAGATTATCCGCCATTTGAAAAAGCCGGTGAGATTTTACCAAGCTTCTTCATCGGAGATGTTCGGGAACGCTCCTCCCCCGCAGTGCGAAAGCACCCCGTTTTATCCAGCGAGCCCATATGGCATCGCGAAGGTCGCGGCTTTTCATTCGGTGCAAAATCATCGGGAGGCCTACGGAACCTTCGCAGTAAACGGCATTTTGTTCAATCACGAAAGCCCGAGGCGCGGCGAGGAATTTCTAACGAGAAAAATTTCCCTGGGCGTGGCCAGAGTCAAAGCGGGGCTCGATAAAGACATAACTTTAGGCAATTTGGAGGCCAAGCGCGATTGGGGATACGCCCCCGAATACGTGGAGGCGGCCTGGCGAATGATACAGTACGACAAACCGGAGGATTTTGTCATCGCCACCGGCGAGACCCACAGCGTCAAGGAATTCGTCGAGGAAGCGTTCAATTATGCCGGACTCGATTGGAGGCGTCATGTGAAAATCCGCCCCGCCCAGTTCCGGCCCCGGGACGTCGATGTGCTGATTGGCGATGCTTCCAAAGCCAAGAAAATTCTGGGCTGGCAGCCGAAGACCAGCTTCAAAGAGTTGGTGAAAATTTTGGTGGACGCCGACTGCGCATCTCTGGGCGTAAAGGCATAACTCGTATATGCGAGAGGGAGCGGACGCAAAATTTCCTTCAACCGTGGGGATTTTGACTCTGAATGCCGGCAAAACTTTGCGCCGCGCCCTCGACTCGGTGAAAGATTTTGCCGAGATTATAGTTTGCGACGGCAACAGCACGGACGATACGCTTGAAATCGCGAGAGAATACGGCGCTAAAATCGTCAAGCAATACGATTCGGATGAACCGAATCTGCGTTGCGAAAAAGACAAGGCCAATGTTCGGAATCGAAACATGCAAACCGCCAGCTACGACTGGTATTTTTTCATGGATTCGGATGACGAGCTGAAACCGGAAGTGGCGGACGAAATTCGTTCCATCGTTGAAAATCCCCGCCCCCCGTTTTTTATCTATAAAATGCCCTCGCGCATTTGGATGGAGGGGCAGCTTATAAA